>NZ_PJCA01000001.1:0-300000 GCF_002836355.1 Moritella sp. Urea-trap-13 | reverse complement strand
CGGTGAAACCAAGCGTGGTATTTTTGAATTAGCCAATGAAGGATCGGTTCTGCTGGATGAAATCGGTGACATGTCGCCGTACTTACAAACTAAGTTCTTACGTTTACTTGAAACTGGCTGTTTCCGCCGCGTTGGTGATGAGCAAGAAGTACGCGTTGATGTCCGTATTTTTTGTACCACGCAAAATGATCTGCCGCAGCTGATTAGCGACGGTAAATTCCGTCAAGATCTGTATTATCGTTTGAACGTATTATCAATGACGGTACCCGCGCTACGTGAACGCAAAGAAGATATTATCCCGCTTTGCCATTCCTTCTGCAGCGTCTTTAGTCATGAGTTACAGCGTACTAAACCTCAGCTAAGCCGTAATGTACTCGATCTATTACAATCTTATCCTTGGCCTGGCAACGTACGTGAATTACGTAATGTGTTATATCACGCGCTGACCTTGTTAGAAGGTGATGTGCTAAATCCGTGTGATTTGAACTTACCGACAACCAAGAACGAAAGCTTTGATGAAGCCTTGTTTGATGGCTCATTAGATGAGGCCTGCAAGCGTTTTGAAAAGCTGTTATTGCAGCGTTTATATCCGTCTTACCCAAGTACCCGTCAATTGGCAAAACGCTTAGGGGTATCACATACCGCCATTGCGAATAAATTACGTGATTATCAAATTACTAAAAAATAATCATTGTTAAAAATAGCTAGCCCCCACGTATGCGAGCTATTTTAAGAGGAGTCCACAGATGACGATATTAACCAAATTTGTTTACATGATTATATTGAGTATAGGGACTTATGCTATGACCATATCTGCAGCCCACGCTGAACTCTATCCTTTTCAAGCTAAATATGCGGTGTATTACAAAGACGTAAAATTTGGTAGCGGTGAGCGTACATTGCGTCGTTTAAATGGTGATAGCTATAAACTAACCACGCAAGCAAGCGTATTATTTGGCACCGGTGACTATAAAAACAATTCGTGGTTTAGCTTTAAAGACAACGTATTAACCACCAACCGTTACGAGCATGAAACATCGGTAATGGGCTTTGGGGAAATATCATCCGCTTCTTTTGAAGATAATGGTGATATTTTAATGGATTTTGAAGATGGCCATGTAGAAATAAAATCAAAGCCGGATGTGATGGATGTTGGTGCTATGACCATTGTAGTGCAAAATGATCTTAAGTTAGGTAAGACAGCATTAAGTTACGAATGGGTATTTGAAAAAAAATTAGAAACCATTCAATTTGAAGTCGTACAGCAAGAAACCATCAACACCATATTTGGCGACATGACCGCGGTTAAAGTAAAAGAAGTTAAAAAGAAAAAAAACCGTGCGACCTATTACTGGTTTATTCCAAAACTCGATTATCAACTTGCGCAAGTTGAAGTATACAAACATGGTGTACGTAAATCGTTTTTAAAACTCACCGATCTTACTTTTCAGTAACCACTTACACTTAATATTTAATTCAAGAAGATAAAATGACCAAGCCAATCATGATCATGGGGTGTACTAGCGACGCCGGTAAAAGTTTCGTTGTCGCCGGATTATGCCGTATGTTCGCTAATCGTGGTGTCAGTGTTGCCCCTTTTAAAGCGCAAAACATGAGTAATAACGCTGCCGTGACCGCCAACGGTGAAGAAATTGGCCGTGCGCAATACTTACAAGCCATTGCTGCAAAAGTCCTGCCTGATGTACGCATGAATCCTGTTTTACTTAAACCCAGTGCCGATACCCAAAGTCAACTTATTCTCAATGGTAAACCCGCACCTGAGCTGAGCAATATTCCGTGGATGGAACGTAAATCATACCTGTTCAATCATGTTGAAAAAGCCCTTGCTGACCTGCAACAAGATTTCCAACAAATTGTCATTGAAGGGGCGGGCAGTCCTGCAGAAGTGAACTTACGTGCCAGTGACATTGTTAATATGAGTGTCGCCTTGGCCTGTAATGCCGATGTTTATTTGGTTGCCGATATTGATAAGGGTGGCGCTTTTGCCCATCTGCTTGGTACGTTCATGTGCCTTGCCGAGGCAGAGCAAAAACTGATTAAAGGTTTTGTGTTAAATAAATTCCGTGGCGACCCATTACTGCTGGGCAATGCGATGGACTGGTTAGAAGATAAAACGGGTGTGCCGACAGTGGCTAATATTCATTATTTCCCGCATCGTTTACCGGAAGAAGATACCTTACATCATCGTGCTGCATTTAACAGTGGCCAGATTAATATCGCCTTAATTACTTATCCGTATGCCGCGAACATGGATGAGTTTGATAACTTGATCCATCAAGATAATGTCAGTGTGGTGCCACTGCGTGATGGCCAATCATTGGCTGACTTTGACGCCATTATATTACCGGGCAGCAAAAATACCGCCGTCAGCTTATTACATCTACGTGAATCGGGATTAGCCAACGAGATCAGCAAGGCCGCGCAACGTGGCCAGCCAATCTTCGGTATTTGTGGCGGCATGCAATTGCTTGGCGAACAGATCCTTGACCCGCACCATATTGAAGGTGGTGATGAACAAGGCTTAGGGTTACTGCCTATAATCACTGCACATGCGCAGACTAAAACCACCAGACAGCGTGAGATTGATTGGCAAGGTTTTAAATTATCCGGTTATGAAATTCATCACGGTAATACCATGATAAGCAATGACAGTGGCGAAACTCAAACTGTGCGCTGTAAAGCTTTTATTGAAGCGGATCTAGGCTGGCAAAAAGGCAATATTTATGGTTGTTATCTACATGGATTGTTTGATAATAAAGGTTTTATCAATCATTTTTTAGGTAAGTTAGGCTGGGTTGGTGAAGCGGATGATCATGCGGTTAGCTTGGACGCCGAACTCAATCGAGTTGCTGACATGTTTGAAGCATTAGATTGGTTGTAAAATAGAAATAAAGCAGGTAATGACTTACCTGCTTATGCGCTTTCATCTGTAAAGCGAATAATCGCCAATCTTAGCGACTCTCGCAAAGTTAAGGCGCTAGGCGATCAACACGCCAATCATCACCATCTTTCACATAACTAAAGCGATCATGTAAGCGATCGGCTTTACCCTGCCAGAATTCAATACTGCTTGGCTTTACCACGTAGCCGCCCCAAAACTCAGGTAATGGCACTTCTTTATCCGCAAATTTATTCGTCACATCTTTAACTTGTTGTTCGAGGACTTTGCGAGAAGAGATCACTGCACTTTGTCTTGATGCCCACGCACCGATTCGGCTGCCACGTCCACGAGATTGGAAATAAGCATTAGAATCTTCAGCTGAGATCTTTTCGACTACACCCTGAATACGTACCTGACGCTGTAAAATATTCCAGTGGAATGTTAATGCAACATGTGGGTTTTGAGCCAGCTCTTGGCCTTTTCGACTGCCGTAGTTAGTAAAGAAAACAAAGCCTTCTTTAGTTAACTCTTTCAGTAATACCACACGGCATGAAGGGAATCCGTTAGCATCAACAGTAGACACTGTCATGGATTCAGGTAACACGATGCCGCAGTCTTGCGCCGCTTTGAACCAGTTTTGGAACTGGTCAAATGGATCAACACTCGGATCAAGGTCGGGCAAGTCGATTAATACGCCTTGCCCTAAGGTAAATGCACAACGAATCTTATTTAATAACGACATGGCTAAGCCTTATGCGTATAGACCTAAGTTTTCTTTAGCGTACTGTTCAAATTCAGTACAACCGCCAAGGTGTTTTTGATCGACGAAGATTTGTGGCACTGTATTAACAGGAACGCCAGCTGATTTTTCTAGGTCAGCTTTGCTGATACCTTCTGCAAGCATATCAATGTAGTTGTAATCAAAATCTTCATTGTCAGCTTTTAATGTTTCTGCAATTTGTTTTGCACGTACACAGAAAGGGCAACCAGGACGACCAAAGATAACTGTAAACATAATATAAATACTCCGGGTAAAAAAATTGCTTAGCACGCGATATGTACTCTATTATCAAGTACCAGTTGCGACTGAGTGAGTTCACTCTTAATACCTACATGATATGTTTTTCTGAAATAAAATGAAATTGTTTATTTAATAATAATTAATAGGAATTAGCTATTGATGACAAATTTAACATTATCCGTATAACTTCTGTTAAGAAACGTAAATTTTCAGCATCGAGTTCTAATAATTGCAGAGATAAATAGCAATCAGGATTGGAATCGGTGATAATTATCTATTAACTTTTATAAATCAGCTTGAAACGACATATGAAATCATTAGAGTTTTATCAATCTACGATTACCAACTTAAAGCAACTGCCGATGTCGGCAGAGCATATTGATGTTTTATTTTCAGCGCGTGATTTTAAAACAAAAATATTAGACTTAATTGCTTCATCTTCGAAACGTATTTATCTTTCGGCTTTGTATCTCCAAGATGATGATGCAGGTAAAGAAGTACTTAATGCGCTGTACCAAGCTCGAGCAAATAACCCGGGCTTAGTTATTAAAGTGTTCGTTGATTTTCATCGTGCACAGCGTGGCCTTATTGGCCAGAAAGATCATGGCGGTAATGCTGATCTTTATAAAGAAATGCGCAAAAACTTAGGCGATAAAGTCACGATCCTAGGCGTGCCTGTTAAAGGTAAAGAAGTTCTGGGTGTATTACATCTTAAAGGCTTTATCTTCGATGATAACGTGCTCTACAGTGGCGCGAGTATTAATGATATCTATCTACAGCAAGCGGAAAAATACCGCTGTGACCGTTACCATGTGTTGTACAACCCCGCATTAGCAGATTCAATGGTAGCGTATTTAGAAGATTACTTTGTTAGTCAAAGTGCGGTCACCCGACTTGATGACGAGTCTATTCCAACAAGCAAAGCCTTGAAGCAAGATATTCGTCAATTCAAACAAACGTTACGCAGCGCGCAGTATCACTATATTAATAACACACCAGAAAGTAATGAGGTGGGTATCACGCCTATTTCAGGTTTTGGTCGTCATGGTAATAAGTTAAATCAAACTATCACTAACTTATTACGTGCCGTAGAAAGCGAAGTGACTATTTTCACTCCGTATTTTAATTTGCCGTTATCAATATCTAAAGATATTAAGCGTCTGTTAAAACGTAATGTGAAAGTAACCTTGGTTATCGGTGATAAAACCGCCAACGATTTCTTCATTCCACCGGAAGAACCGTTTAAGGTGATATCAGCACTGCCTTATATCTATGAAACCTACCTGCATAAGTTTGTAAAAACTTGTCAGCCTTATATCGACAAAGGCCTGCTTAATGTGCGTTTATGGACCGACGAAGGCAACAGTTTCCATCTTAAAGGTTTGTGTTGTGATTATAAGTATCACCTATTAACGGGTAATAACTTAAATCCACGCGCATGGGGTTTAGATCTCGAAAATGGTATTTTAATTCATGATACTAAGCAGTTATTAAAAGATACCCTGCAAGCTGAACAAGAGCATGTGTTGAAAAACACCCGTCGTATTAATCACCTTTCTGATTTAGAAAGCATGGCGGATTACCCAGCACCTGTGCAGAAATTTATGCGCCGTATTAAAACGACGCGTTTGGACATGTTGCTTAAACGTATCTTGTAATATAGCGACTGTTAAGCGCTAGGTTATACTTATAAAGGCTTGTTACTGTTTCGGTAACAAGCCTTTATTGTTTTTAATGACCAGAAACTGATTGCGACCCTGATAGGGTGAGGATGAAAATTAGTTTCATTCTTAATAAAGGCTATTGCTCTGTCCTAGCTTGCTGATTATACTTGATTAACTATCAAACAATAAATTGGCTGTGATTTCATGTTCGGATTATTAAAACGACTTTTTTCTGGTTCTGCGGATTCAGATGCTAAACCTGTCGACAACACACCAAATGTTGAACCTATTGATTACAACGGCTACCTTATCTTTGTGATGCCGAAGGAAGAATCGGGTCAATACCGTGTCGCGGGTTTAATTGAAAAACCTGTTGTAGACGACGAAGCAGCGGATAATTTAAAACACCAATTTATTCGTTCTGATGTTTGCATGAACAAACAGCAAGCTGAACAGATCACATTACAAAAATGTAAGTTATTCATCGACCAAGTTGGCGATAGCATGTTTAAGTAAATGCTGTCTTTGACTCATTAACGCAGGAGTTCACTATGTTTTTTGCAAAAAATAAACTAGCTATGGTTAGTAAGTCTGATGCACTGCCTGACAACCCGACGGCGATCCCCGTTGATGCGTTACATTATGTATCTGCCACCAAAATGGTGCCGCCGTTTGTTGCTCAATACCAAGTATGCTATTTCGCTATGGGCTGTTTCTGGGGCGCGGAACGATTATTCTGGTCGATTCCCGGTGTTGTCACCACGGCTGTTGGTTACCAAGGTGGTTACACTGTCCACCCAAGTTATCAGCAAGTATGCACAGGTCAAACTGGGCACACAGAAGCTGTATTAGTGGTTTTCGATCCTGAAGTGATTAGCTACGCAGAGTTATTGATCTTGTTTTGGGAAAATCATCAAGCAACCCAAGGTATGCGCCAAGGTAATGATCAGGGCTCGCAATATCGATCTGCGCTGTACTGCACTTCGCAACAACAATTGTCTGAAGCGAAATCGTCTGCTGCGCATTATCAACAAGCATTGCTAGATAGCGGTAGTACTGAAACTATTACTACTGAGATCGATCTCGCTGCGCCATTTTATTATGCCGAAGCAGATCATCAGCAATATCTGGCTAAAAATCCACAAGGCTATTGCGGCTTAGGCGGCAGTGGTATTTGTTACCCGAGTAATTAAGCATGATCGCGAGAGATAGACGAATTCTATTTATACTGGTGTTCACGGTACTCGCTTTTATGTGGCAAAGTGCGCTAATTGCCCCACTGAAAATCTTAGTGGTGTTCTTGCATGAGCTGAGCCATGCGTTAGCGACTTGGTTAACTGGCGGCAAGGTTGTGGAGTTTGTGGTCTCGGCTTATCAAAGTGGCCATGTTCGTTCTATGGGCGGCTCGCGGTTTATTATTCTTAGCGCTGGTTATTTAGGCTCGTTACTGTTTGGCTTGTTATTTTATGCGGCTAGCAGTCGTCGCAAGACCACAGATATTAGCTTAGCGCTATTGGCGATTACCATGTTAGTGGTTGCTGTTTTCTTTGGCGGCACTTTATATACCATTGGCTTTGCGGCGGTGATTGCCTTGGCGATCATGGCATTATTAAAGTATGCCAGTGCGGCGATTAAGCAAACCGTGTTATTGGTGTTTGCTAGCGCCAGTATGATCTATGTGCCTATCGATATTTGGCAAGATACTATCGTGCATAGTGGGGCATTATCTGATGCCCGCATGTTAGCCAATGAAATGGGCGGCGCGACCTTTATGTGGGGCGGTCTGTGGTTTGCCGCTAGCTTGTATTTTATTTATTTAACGCTACGAAAATCCTGATCTAATCTACCCGTTAGTATATTGATATGAATATTGGCATTATCAGTGAGTTCCATATCGCTGATAATGCTTAAATCAAACGCTTTGGCCTGCCTTTTATCACCTTTTTCTAGCATTTCATAATGGCCTGAATGCACATTTAACGGCAGACAATATTCAAACACATTATCACGTAACAATTGTGCTATCGGTTGCTTAATCGCTTTGGCTAACGCTTCTTTTAACGTCCATATACGATACAAGGCCTTGGAATACAACGCTTTGCTCATCTCTTCAGTAACATCTTCAGCTTGAACCATACAGGCTCGTAACTCTTCGCTATGGTAATAATGCTTCGCTACTTTGTCGAGTGAACGCTTGGTCGAGAGCCATTCTAAATCCACACCCAGTTGCATTGGTTTTAGCACTAATTCTGGCGTTGCAGATTGTTTGACCGGAACAAGGGCAACCAACACTTGGCCGTGCGAATGAGATATGCAGGTGTGTAGCGCGATAGCTTGGCCATGCTGATAGACCTTTAAGCAAGTATCCTGCTCATCGAATAGCACAGTCAGGGAGTCAAAATCATAGCCTAAAAATTGGCTAGCATAGGTCTTAATGATAACGCGACTCGCGAGGTATTCTTGTTTTGCTTGCAGCTGCTTACGTTTGGCAAACACGAGCTGTTCTTGTGGGTGTAAATACTGCGCAGTCAGTGCCGTGATCTGTTCGCTAGCAATGTTGTTACTGTTGAATAAGTAAACGTCCATTGGCGCATCGGCCTTGACTGGCAAGCCGCTATGCGAGCTAAAGGTTAATTGCTGACTAAAGAATAGGGCTGTGTGTGGCATGAAGGCTGAGACCATTATAGTGCTGTGGGCGCAAAGTATAACAATCTCTGGTTGTTACTTCAGTAAACTGCGGAATTTTTTTTGCTGCTGCAATAGCCATTCTGGCGTTGTGGTGGTTATTCCCTCAGGCTTTAACATCGGGTGCGATAGCATTATTTTATTCACCGTTAATTCTTGTTGCTGTTCGAGATCGATAAATAAGATGGTCTTGCCATTTTCGAGGGATTGTTTGAATACTTTACTATTAATATTGGGTAGCTGAATATCAATGTGATCACCTTCCCAAGTGCAAAAGACCAGTACCATTAAGGCGAACATGATAATCGGCATGCCACCCAGCGGGCCATGATACCAACCTTGAATATAAGTCAGCAACAAGATGGTGATAGCGAACACGATACCAATCGCAGCGCCGATATCACCACTCTTAACTAAACCTTTCTTCAGTGAGTTATCAACCTGATATAAATAATGCTTGCCGAGGGATTTATCATCATTGGTTAAGGTGTGGATCTGACCTTTATCGATGCCAAAGGATTGCAATTCATGTTCGACCATCTCCAGTTCATCCAGAGAATCGATTATATAATAATGCCTTAACATGGTAACCACCTTACAGCTTAATGGCATGATAATAATTTTAGCGCGCAACCTTATTATTATAGCAGAAGACACTTACATCATAAGAAACTATAGCCTAATGATGCCATCAGTAACATCAAGGAGACCGATAATGTTTTACGCACAAAATCAGGGCCAAATTTCAGTGCTGATGCACTGCCTAAATGATTACCTATCAGGTTCATTACCACTAAAGGCAAGGCCAGCATATACAGTAATTGACCCGCTAACATAAAGGCAATCAGTGCACCTATATTTGACGAAAAGTTGAAGAGCTTTGAGGTCGCCGATGCCGAGACTAAGTCAAACTTTAACAAGTAATGTAAAACCAAAATCAAGAAACTGCCGGTACCTGGACCAAAGAAGCCATCATAAAAACCAATCACAAATACTGCCAATGGCACGCCAAAATAGATCACCTTAGTATTAATCACCTGTTCACTGTGGTGATTATCTTGCTTGGGAATAAAAGAGATGATGATGCCGATGGGTAACATACCGAGGATTATTTTACCGACCGTATCAGGATCAAAGTAGAGGATCGCTTCAGCGCCCAGGTAAGCGCCAACTAATCCTGCAGGGATCCCAGATGCTACGGCATTCCAAATAACCTTCTTGTTTTTGACAAAGTTACGGATTGCCGCAATCGTGCCCAGCGTGCTGACTATCTTTTCTTGCCCCAACGCCAATTGTGGTGGTAGCCCTGCTAAGATGAACGAAGGCACCAGTATCAAGCCGCCACCGCCTGCCACACTGTCAATAAAGCCCGCCGCAAAAGCCGATGCCATTAACGCTAGCAGTATCCATAGCGTAATATCTGAACCAAAAATTTCCATCGTCATTATCTCCTCAGTGTAAGTAATTTAGCCATCACCATGATCCTTACTGATCCTGACTTGGATCTAATATAACGAAAATACTAATGACATATGTCAATTTATACGGTATTGCATTACCGTGTGGTATGTCAATTGTATTTGTACAATTAATTAACAAGGGTGCTTTTATTAATAGATAAATAGAGAGGAGTAATGGATCTAGCGCTGTATGTTTTATTTCAGCAAGGTAAACTAAGGGCAATCAAGATTATGTTTTTACAGTGTTCATTAGAGGCAAGTTAATGAGTGATATTAAGTTTCGACAGATCGCCGAAACCATTGAAGCTAGAATTAATACCGGTGTCTATCCCGCTAATACCAAATTACCACCACATCGGGTGCTCGCTGATGAGCTTGAAACGACGCCAACAACAGTGTCTAAAGCTTACAAATTATTGGCAGATAAAAACAAAGTGGAATCCTTTGTTGGTCGTGGCACGTTTGTCTGTGGTGATTCAGAATTGGAAACGGTTATTCAAGCACCAGAGGATGATGCGGATTATAACTTTTCGATTCTACAGCCTTGTTTAGAATATAACGTCTTGCCACTGCAGGCCGCATTTCAAAAAACCTATGCGACATTACCGAGTGAACTATTAGGTTATATTGAACACTCAGGACATCTAGCGCATCGACAAGCGGGGATGAAATGGGCCGCAGAGTTTGGTTTGTCAGTATCTGATCCTGAGCAAATGCTACTTGCCAGTGGTGCACAGAATGCACTGGAAATTCTGATCCAGACCTATACCAATCCGGGTGATTGTATTGCCGTTGAAGCATTTACTTACCCTGGTATTCTCTCTATCGCTAATTTATTGGGTCGTGGTATTGTCGAAGTCGCGATGGACGATAAAGGCATGTGCCCGATTGCGCTTAAACAGACTATTCTTAGCGATAAGCCAAAAGTAGTTGTCATCGTGCCGTCCCATCAAAATCCGACGGGGGTGACGATGCCGAAAGCGCGTAGAGAAGCGATTGCTAAGGTGATTGCAGCTGGTGATATTTGGTTGTTAGAAGACGATATTTATGGCTTCTTAAACCCAACCGTCATTCCAGCAATCAGCAACTACATACCGGAAATAAGTTTTCATATTACCAGTTTGTCGAAAGCCATTAGTCCGGCGCTACGCTGTGCCTTTATTAAAGCACCAAAAAGTGAAGTCCGCAGAGTAGGGGCGTGTATTCGTACTTCTATTTGGCTGGCATCGCCGCTTAATTTTGCGGTAGCAGCGCAGTTGATTAATTCTGGCGAAGCGTTTGCAATGGCGAACAAACAAAAACACCTAGCAACGCAGCGTCAAACATTCGTGGCTGAGCAATTTGACTTCTTAGCGTTTACCAGTCAACCGACAAGTTATCACGTATGGGTGGAGCTGCCTGCGCATTGGCGACAAGAGCATTTTGTGATGGAAGCTAAAAATCAGCAATTATTGGTGAGCAGCGGCGGTTATTTCTCGCAGCAGAGTGATAAAAGTAATCATATTCGCTTATCGTTAATGGCGATCAATGATGAGCAACGCTTCCAGCAAGGTGTTGTATCGCTAGCGAATCTACTCAAAGATGGGCAGGGCTCACATTTCCTGTTTTAATTACTTAAACTACTGCGATATAAGTGAATAATACGACATTGGACTAAGGAGAGTTTATGTTGAAAAATACCATAACGGGCATACTTATTTTAAGTTGTTCTGGCTGTGTTTTATTAGAAAAGAAAGATCCGATAGCACCAGTCATAGATCCTGCGGATGCACCAGCCCCGGTATCACTATTAACGCCAACTGCAACGCCGACATCAGCAGCGGAATGTGCTGGTGATATGGCGTTACCTGTCGAGTTTAGTCGTAAATTTACCGCGGTATCAGATCCTGAGCTATTAGAACAAGCGATTGGTGAAGCGAATGAAGGCAAACTCTGTCAGGGCCAAGTGTATGTGGCTAAACAGAACACCCAAATAATGCTGTTTCGTGCTTGGAATGGCAGCAACCCTGCAAGTGAGCTCGGTGACTGGTGGGCATTAAAGAGCCCGCGTGGTCAAATCTCCGACTACCGCCGCGATTATCAAATATGTTATCAATGGTCGCCGTTAGATAAAATGACCCTGTGTAGCTTAAAAGCAGGCGCTAAAGTGGTGGTAGGTACAGGACAAAGTACGACGTGTTCAGAGTATCTTGAGTATCCAACCTCTGCAAAGAAGCAAGTATATGTAACCAATGCCGATGCCGACCTGTTTGACTGCACGAGCTACAACGCCGAATTTAACTGGACGCCTATCATCACGAAATAAATAACTGGCGAACTGAATTTCAGCGGACAATCTGGTTGTCCGCTATGCTGATACTCTCGATCATAGCTAATACTCTTGATCATAAATAATATCCTAGATCATAAATAACACCTCCGATCATCAAAAACACAGAATTAACCATTTTCCCCTGTAAATTCGGTCTGCGATACCTTCATTTGCTGAATCACATCGACCGCTATTTTTATACTGCCTAAATTACAATCAGTTATATTTATCGCTTGCCTTTAAGTTGTTATGTTATAACATAACAAAATGTAGTGTTATATTATAACAATTAAGGAAAGTAGCTGTGAAAAAGAAATTGGTTTCCCTCGCGATTAGTAGCATGTTGGTATCTCCTGCTTTTGCAAATACCTTGTCAAACCCACAAATCGGTGTGGTGCTCGATGGTTATTATCAAAATGGTGAGCGTAATAATTCAGAACGTAGTGAGGGATTCGGACTAGGGCACACAGAAATTAGCATGTCCGCTAACATCGACGACAAGTTTCATGGTGTATTAACCACAGTGTTAGAAACGCATGGTGATGAAACTGAATTGCTGTTAGAAGAAGCATTCATTCAAACATTAACCATGCCATATGGCTTTAATATCCGCGGTGGTCGTTTCCTATCTGACTTCGGTTACATGAACAATCAGCATATGCATTCAGACAGTTTCGTTGAGCGACCTATTGCTTATCGTACTTTCTTAGGCTCTCATTATTACGATGATGGTTTACGTGCGAATCTGGTATTACCTACTGATATGTATGTAAAGCTAGGCGTTGAAGCGTTAAGTGGTAGCAAGATGTCTGCTGTGGACGATGCTACTGCCGTCGGTGTATATACCACGACATTAAAGATTGGTGATGATTTTTCTGAATCATCGAGTTGGCAGTTTGGTTTAAGTTACTTACGTAATGAAAATGGTAAAGTGACTAATTTTGAAGAGCATGATCATAGTGCACACAGCCATGACGAGCATGATCATAGTGCACACAGCCATGACGAGCATGATCACAGCCACGCATCAGCAGTGACTGGTACAAATCTATATGGTGCTGACTTTGTCTGGAAATGGGCACCTAATGGCAATTATAAATACAGTAATTTCACCTTATCAGCTGAGTATATGTTGTTAGATGACATTTTGGATAGCAAATTTAAAGGTGAAAAAAATGCGCCAGATACGCTAGCAGCTTATTATGTATCGGGCGTATATCGCTTTACACCAAGCTGGTCTGCGGGTATGCGCTACAGTGATGCTGAAAGTTACGACGGTCATGCTCATGGAAACCACGTCCACTTAACCTCTTTGAGTGATAGCGAGATCGAAGCAATGGTCGCGTGGGACTCTTCTCACTTTGGGACTGTACGTGCGCAATATACGCGTGTTGAAAACCAAGACAAAGCCACTGATAACGTATTCACGCTGCAATATGTCATGACGTTTGGGGCGCACGGTGCCCATGCGTTTTAAGAAAAGCACATTATTCGTTACAGTGAGTGCGGCTATGTTGTCTGCACCTGCTCTTGCGTTGAATATTTTCGTTTGCGAGCCTGAATGGAAAGCACTATTGGCTGCACATGCACCCAAAGCAACCATCTATTCTGCGACAACAGCGCTGCAAGACCCACATTACGTGCAAGCTAGGCCGTCTTTAATTGCCAAGATGCGCCAAGCCGATATGGCGATGTGTTCTGGTGCTGAATTGGAAATTGGTTGGTTGCCGATGTTGCAGGCGCGAAGCAGCAATCCTGCGGTGCAGAATAATAAGCAAAGTATGCTGTATGCGTCAGAGATTGTTAGCATGTTGGATACGCATCATCATGTTGACCGCAGTATGGGGGATATTCACGCTTATGGTAATCCGCATGTGCAGTTTGCTGCCAACGATATGATCCGAATTTCTCGCGTGGTGAGCAAACGCTTGGAAAGTATAGATCCCGCTAATGCATTTAGTTACTTAGTCAATGGCGTGAAGTTTCGTGAGCATTGGCGGAAAAAGTTAGTTGAATGGGAACAACGTGCTGAACCGCTGCGAGGTAAGCAAGTGGTGAGTTATCACGAGACCTATCGTTATCTGTTTGATTGGTTGGGGATGGAGCAGATTGCGGACCTTGAGCCTAAACCTGGTGTTTCACCAACGACGGCACACTTGCAATCTTTGGCCAAGTTAGACCCTGCGTCGTTTGATGCGATTATTTATTCTTCTCATCAGAATAAACGCGCAGCAAATTGGTTGCATCAACAAACGCACAAACCTGTGATCCAATTACCGCTGACGGTATCGAAAGGACAACCCCTTGACGAGCTGTATGACCAGGTATTGGATTACTTGTTGAATGTACTTGTAGAACCAATAAAGGATTAGTCTATGTTGGTAGATTATCTTTGGCTAGCACCCGCAGTATTGTGTGGACTGATTGCGCTGGTGGGCAATGTGATATTAGGGCAACAAGTGCTAGCGCGTAAGATTATTTTTATTGATTTGGCAGTAGCACAAGTTGCTGCATTAGGTGCTGCATTTAGTCAGTATTGGCTAAGTCGTTTTGATGTATTACCCGATACTTGGTTAGGGCAAATGATCGGTCCTTGGGTATTATCATTATTACTATGTGGCTTAATTGCCTTGATGGAAAAGCACTATCAGCAGCATCTTGAGCCTATGATCGGTAGCTTGTTTGCTGTGTCGGCGTCATTGGCAATTTTGTTGGCAAGTAAAGACCCGCATGGTGCAGACTTCATTCAAGGGATCTTAAATGGTCAGTTGTTATGGGCAACTTGGGATGATGTGTGGCCATTAGCGATTATTACCGCGGCGATGTTAGCTTTAATTACATTGAAACCGGCATTTATGCAAGGACGTGGATTTTACATTATCTTCGCGATATTGATGCCGATAACGGTCAAGTTGACGGGTATTTACCTTGAATTTGCGTTATTGGTGATCCCTGCGCTGTGTGCGTCTGCGTTAAAAGGTATACGGTTTTTTATCGCGAGCATGGGTATTGGCGTTGCCGGGATCATGTCGGGTATTGTGTTGTCTGCTCACTATGACTTACCCAGTGGTGCAAGTATCGTGATCACGTTATTTGCTTCTGGTGTGCTGTTTTATCTATTACTACAGCCCTTACTGGTCAAGACTGACGTTCGCACTGCATAAATTCACATAACCAATAAATAAAGGCCTGAGCTCAGTATCTCTGGGAGCAGGTCTTCTATTTTTCATTGCATCATGATTCTGTGTAATGATTCTCCATGCTACTTAGGTTAATAATGTCTTAACGCATATCAGCACATAACTCATTAATTTACTTCAAACATTGTAGGTTTAAATAACATTAGTTATATTATGGAATAAGTGATATTTGAGTGTTCTACAAGGAAATTAAATAAGATGTCCGAAGCCAGTGTTGCGACAAAGACACAATTATTTGAGTTAGAACCAGGTAAAATGCTTGATCTACAAATAAATAATCCACTGCCTGTTCGCCTTAAATTGGCCCTTGTTGGTTATGAGCTTGGTCGCTATATCATCTTAAAGTATCCTCGGGTGAGCAATAGCTTAGAATACAAAGATGTCCTTACCGAAGGTAATGGCGTGATTGTGCGTTACTTGCTGGAAGGTGATAAAGGGGAATGCTTTGCTTTTAGTTCTTCTATTCGTTGCGTGACCCAACATCCTGAAAAACTATTGTTTTTAGAATATCCCAAAGAAATTGAAAATCGCCAATTACGCACACAGCAACGAACCAGTATTCATCTGGCCTCATGCATCAAATTAAGAGACGAGAGCAAAAACAAAAGCGCGACCATTAATGGTGTCATTATCGATATTTCAGCGGCTGGCTGTTGTTTTTCTTTTAAAACCAAAAGTGACCGAACTACGGTGAACAAACGTGATGTGCTGGTGTGTATTCAAAGTCCTGTTGATGGTGAAATAAAAATTCCGGCGCACATTTGTAATAGCAGGAACGAACAGGGTGAGGTCAGTGTTGGGATTAAATTTATGGATGAAAACAATATAGTGCCGAAATTATTGTCACAGCTGTTTATTACTTAAAACTAATGAGCCCTCTATCTGAGGGCTTGCTAATACCTACCACTGTAGATGCTCAAGATATTAACTCATATCATCAAACGGTTGACCAATACTTGGTAAGAATACATCTAGGAAATAACGTATCTCATCTGTCATGCGCTCGTCTAGTGCGGTTTGGCAACGGATCTTAGCTTTCGAAAACTCATGGTTACCACAGCTTTCTTCTTCAATACACTTCATATGCGCACATAAAATATCAGCATCTTTGACTAAGGTTTTATACGTAGGGTCTAGATCTGGTGTTGATAATAATGGTTTGTAAGCATCACGTAACTCTGCTGGCAGCATATCTAATAACGTCTGCTCTGCAGCTAACTCTATCTTGTTATATTCTCGAATGATGGCTTTGTTGTAATATTTTACTGGGGTAGGTAAATCGCCAGTCAGCACTTCGGTGGTGTCGTGGAACAGTGCCATCGACGCTGCTTTGTCTGGATCATAATTCTTACCGTAATAAGTATTGCCGATCAGCGCTAATGCATGGGCGACCATAGCAACTTGTAAACTGTGCTCGGCTATATTCTCGTGGGTGACATTACGCATCAGCGGCCAGCGGTAAATGAGTTTCATGCGGGCGAGGTGGGCAAAAAAATGGCTCATAACGTTCTCCAAATAAGAAAGGCTCCTAATGACAATACAGGCTAAGTGCAAGTAAGTCATCGGTTTCATTACTGTAGCATGAGTTAGAGATCCGTGGAGTATTAAAAAAAGCTACATCTATGGCTTAAGTAGAATCAGATTGCAGAAACAACAAAGGCGCTAATAATAGCGCCTTTGTTCATCATGTATTCTTGATATCGAATCAATCAGCAACTAATCCTGACGATAAGTCTTCAAGAAGTTAGCTAGCTTGTTAATCGCAATCGTTAGCTCTTCAACACGCGGTAGGAATACTACGCGGAAGTGATCGGGGCGACCCCAGTTAAAACCTGTGCCTTGTACAATCAATAGCTTTTCTTGTTGTAACAAGTCTAAGGCAAATTTCTGATCGTCTTTGATATTGAACATTTCGATATCAATTTTCGGGAACAGATACATGGCACCTTTTGGTTTCACACACGAAATACCCGGAATATCATTTAACATCTTCCAAGCTAAATCACGTTGTTCTAGTAAACGGCCACCCGGTAGAATCAATTCATTAATACTTTGATAACCACCTAACGCCGTTTGGATCGCATGTTGCATCGGTACGTTAGAACACAGGCGCATCGAGGCTAGCATTTCCAATCCGGCAATATAGTCTTTAGCAAGGTGCGTCGCACCGCTTAATACCAACCAACCAGAACGGAAACCAGCAATACGGTAGGCTTTAGACAAACCATTGAAAGTCACAATCAGGATATCTTGCGCCAGTGTACACATAGGCACATGCTCAACACCGTCATATAAGATCTTGTCATAGATTTCATCAGCAAAAATAATCAGTCTGTTCTGACGCGCAACTTCAATGACTTCAAGCAAGAATTCTTTGCTGTATACCGCACCCGTAGGATTGTTCGGATTGATTAGCACAATACCTTTGGTATTCGGGGTGATCTTGGCTTTAATATCATCCAGATCAGGATACCAATCCGATTCTTCATCACAAATGTAGTGTGTTGCTTTACCGCCTGAAAGGGTAATTGCCGCTGTCCACAATGGATAATCCGGAGATGGTACTAATATCTCATCACCATTATTCAGTAATGCCTGCATCGACATCATGATTAATTCAGATACACCGTTACCCAAATAAATGTCGTCAATAGACACATCCAACAGACCTTTCTGTTGATAGTGCTGCATCACGGCTTTACGTGCAGAATATAGCCCTTTAGAGTCACAATAACCTTGGCTCGATGGCAGGTTATGAATAACGTCTTTTACAATTTCTTCCGGGGCTTCAAAACCAAATGGGGCGGGATTCCCGATGTTTAATTTGATTACTCGATGACCTTCTTCTTCCAAGCGATTCGCTTCTTTTAATACTGGCCCACGTATGTCGTAACACACGTTATCTAATTTATGAGATTTTTCTATTGAGTACATCCCGTCTCCACCGCTTTAATTATGTTTGTTGTTAATCTTTCTGTAATAAAAGTACCGTATATAAGGCATTGTTGGAAGTGATATTTGGCGATCTACACGATTTATTGTTGCGCCATTGTTAATTGATAAGATTCGGGTGTAACATTATCAGCAATGGTTACCGGGTTACGGTAGTTTTGTGAGAATATTGTTGTAATACAGCAGTTAAAAATAATGTTAATGAGACAAGGAAAGAGCATGAACCAGCAGTTAAACCCAGCAAAAATGAGTGGACTAGAGATATTACAAGCAATGGCGGAGGGAATATTCCCACATCCTTCAATTTGCCACACAATGCCAATGCAATGTGTTGATTTAAGCGAAGGTCAGATCTACTTTAAGGTACAAGCCGATGATCGTCATCTCAATCCAATGGGTGGTGTTCATGGTGGTTTTGCGGCGACGGTACTCGATTCAGTCACTGGCTGCGCAACACATACCACGTTGGTTGCTGGTGAGAGTTATGGCACGGTAGATCTGAATGTAAAAATGGTGCGCCCAATTCCAAAAGACACCGAATTACATGCCAAGGGTAAGGTATTAAACGTATCGAGAACGGTTGTTATCTCTGAAGGTGATATCCGTGATGCCGCTGGTAAACTTTACGCGCATTGTACTGCGACGTGCGTTATTACTCGCCCAGCGAAATAGCGCCTAATTTATAAAAATAATCGTGACCTAAACACAGCAGCTGAGATTAGCTTATGACAAATACAACGTCTGAAATTATGCCAAATACTTTTCAGTACAATCCATCGGCCAGTGAAAAAGCCGGCAAGATGGTGATGGGGCATCGTGGTGCGTCATCTATTGCCCCCGAGAATACCTTAGCCGCGTTTCAATTAGCCGAGGACAACAATGTTCCCTGGATTGAAGTGGACGCGGATATGCTCGGGGATGGTACTGTGGTTATTTGTCATGATGCCAGCCTAGATCGTTGTAGTGATCACAATGGTTTATTACGCGATAAGACAGTGACAGATCTTGATGATATTGATGCAGGCGCTTGGTTCGGATTAGATTTTGTCGGTGAACGTATTCCCACGCTGGTGGAGCTTATTTTATTCACCAATGAGACTGGCATGAACTTGAACTTAGAGATTAAGTCAGGAACAGATAAAGCCGCGACAGACAGATTAATCGACGGCATTATTCGCGATATCAATCACCATTGGCAAGGCGGCCAGCAATTACTGATTTCCAGCTTTAATCATTTGTTGTTAGCCGAAATCAAACGTCGAGCTCCAGAAATCAGCTTAGCGTGTTTGTTTGGTTCGCCATTACCGGATGATTGGCTGACGTCGATGCAGTATGTCGGCGCTGAGTTTGTGCACCCTAAGGATAAAGGGCTGAGCGAGCTGCAAGTCAATGCCATGACCGCTGCAGGTTATAGCGTCAACGTGTGGACGGTAAATAGTTTAGCGCGGGCGAACCAGCTGTATAACTGGGGCGTTACTGGCATCTGCTCTGATATTCCCCAGCAATTTCCGCCTTGTTATAGGAATTAATGATGAGTGAACATTTGGTCTTACGCTGGCAGACCTTGCTGCAACAGCACTTTACCCAGTTGAGTTTGGCACAAATACAGCAATCTTGGTCACGACTGTTACCGCATTATCAACAAGCACATCGGCATTATCATGACTTGAACCATATTGACGCCTGTTTTACTTGGTTTGATCAGGTGCAGGCTAAATTGGATAATCCGTTAGCGGTGGCCTTGGCTATCTGGTTTCGCGATATTATCTATGATGTGCGGCGCAGTGATAATGAAGAGAAAAGTGCCCAGTACGCGGTGACCGCGCTAACTAACTTTGCGGTATCGACCAGGTTAGTCCAGCAAGTGTATGAGCTAATTTTATTAACTCAGCATCCCAGCAAGCCGAGTCATAAGCTTAAAGGACTGGTGACTCACCATGATCAGGCATTATTTCTAGATATTGATTTAACCATATTAGGTCAACAAGGCGCTATTTATGCCAACTATGAGCAAGCCATTCGCGCTGAATATCAACACGTACCGTTATGCTTGTACAAATTAGGCCGTAAACGTTTACTTAAACAGTTATTACGGCAGCCAAAAATTTATTATTCTGACTATTTTACCGAAAAATTTGAAAGCCAAGCCAGAGTGAACATACAATCAGTGCTTAAACCTTAATGGAAGACAGTAACTTGGATGCATAAGATATGATAATTAATGGCGCTGCCAGTCAAGATGTTGCAATTGCCGATCGTGGTTTTAATTTTGGTGACGGGCACTTTACCACGATCAAAATGGCCGCAGGAAAAGCGCAGTTGCTCGATCTGCATATGGCGCGATTACAGCAAGCGTGCAAGGTGTTAGCCATTGAGTTTAACCAATGGGATGCACTGACCGCCAAAATCACGGAGCAAGCACAAGTATTACAGGTCGGGGTATTAAAGGTCACTATCACTCGTGGCGAAGGCGGACGTGGTTACGGTTACACTTATGGTACTAGCGGTTGTTCAAGTGCAAATTGGTATTTACAGCATCGACCGATCCCGCCCCAGTACAGTGAATGGGCTCGCTCTGGTATTGAATTAATGCTGTGCCAATATCAGCAAACTGTTAATCCAGTACTGGCGGGATTAAAGACCTTAAATCGACTCGATCAGGTGATGATTAAGCAAGAACTTGATGCTAATAGCATGGCCGATGGACTAGTGTGCTCGACAGATGGTTATTTGATTGAAACCTCTGTGGCTAACGTCTTTTGGGTGAAAGCCGGTGAAGTCTATACCGCAAGCACAAAACGCAGTGGTGTTGAAGGGGTGATGAAAACCCATATTTCCAGCTTGTTGAATACTCTGGGTTTTACGCTAAAATCAGGAGATTATACTATTGCTGATGTGTGTATTTCTGACGAGATTTTCATCACTAATTCAGTGATGGGCGTAGTGCCAGTAAAGGCGATTGTTAACCCGCAAGTGAGTCAGCATTCGGACGATATTTGTTATGATCTTACTGTGCATGATTCATCGGTATGGCGTTTGTTGCAGCAAGAGTTACAACAAGAGTTATAAAAAGCACTACACGCTTAATAGACTATGACAGCGTGCAGTGTGTTTAATAAATAAAAAGTTAAAAAATCCGACGTTTCAAACCTTTCTTATCCAAGATTTTCGTGGCGATCTCTTCAACCGAAAATGAAGTACTGTTAATGAAAGGAATTTTTTCGCTGCGGTATAAGTATTCCACTTCGGCTATTTCTAACTTACATTGACGTAATGACGCGTAATTACTGTTAGCAAGGCGTTCGCTGCGGATATCCTGCAGACGTTTTACATCAATGGTTAAGCCAAATATTTTATGTTTATTGCGTTTTAATTCTTTTGGTAGTTTTAACTCATCCATGTCATCGGCAATAAATGGGTAGTTGGCGGTCTTAATACCAAACTGTAATGCCAGATATAAACTGGTTGGGGTTTTGCCACTACGAGATACACCGACTAAGATTAAATCTGCATCGTCATAATCTTTACAAGTAATACCATCATCGTTTGCTAACGCATAATTGACCGCTTCAATACGCGCATCATAAGTTTCATGTTTAAGGCTGTGCGTACGATGTGATTTAGGTGCTGCGGTGATATTTAATTGCTCAGAAAGCGGTGCAACAAATGTACTTAAAAAGTCGTGAGAATGACCTTCGTTTAATTCGATTATCGTCCTTATTTCAGATGAAACTATCGAATGAAACACCAGTGGCTTCTGTCCTGTTTTGGCAACATGTTCGTTGATTTTTTGAGTGACGTTTTTGGCTTTTTCTTCGGTCTCAATAAAGGGATAAGTATGCTGTTCAAATTCGATCGGAAATTGGCTTAGAAGCGCGTGACCAAAGACTTCAGCGGTGATCGCTGTGCCATCAGATACATAAAAAACAGTTTGCATTTACTCTATCCTTTTCATAAACAGATGAATTTTTATAAGTAAGTATCTTACATTGAAATTAATAGCTGTGTATGATTAAAAACACTAAGGAAAGCAAGATGATTATTTTGCATTAATAATATGTGAGCAATATCTAATATCGCCCACAATTAAAATCATTTTTGAGATCGATTAAATCTGGAGAACTGCCGTGATAGAGTACGTAATTGGGTACGAAAAACTTGGAATGAACGACGTAGAACGAGTTGGCGGCAAAAACGCATCTCTAGGCGAGATGATCAGTAATTTAGCTGGCGCAGGAGTGCAAGTTCCTGGTGGTTATGCGACTACCGCTGATGCGTTTAATCAGTTTTTAGAGCAAAGTGGTGTTAACGATCAAATCTACACACTACTAGACAATCTCGATGTTGATAACATTGCAGCGTTAACAGAAGCTGGCGCGAAAATTCGCCAATGGATCATCGACACACCTTTCCAACCTGAATTAGAAGCCGCTATTGCCCAAAGCTATGAAGTACTAGCTGGTGAAGCAGGCGAGCAAGCATCATTTGCAGTACGTTCTTCGGCAACAGCTGAAGATATGCCAGATGCATCATTTGCTGGTCAGCAAGAAACTTTCCTCAACGTACGTGGTTATGACAACATTATTGTTGCGATTAAACATGTATTCGCATCGCTATTTAACGACCGTGCTATCTCTTACCGCGTGCATTCTGGTTATGACCACCGTGGCGTGGCATTATCTGCGGGTATTCAACGTATGGTACGTAGTGACGAAGCATCATCTGGTGTGATGTTCTCTATTGACACAGAATCTGGTTTTGAAGATGTGGTATTCATTACTTCTTCATACGGTCTTGGTGAAATGGTTGTACAGGGCGCAGTTAACCCGGATGAATTTTATGTGCATAAACCAACACTCGCTAAAGGTAAACCAGCTGTAGTTCGTCGTAACATCGGTAGCAAACAGATCCAAATGATCTACTCTGCTGACGAAGAACATGGCAAGCAAGTACAAATCGTTGACGTTGAAGCAAGCAAGTCTCGTCAGTTCTCTATTACTGACGAAGAAGTAATGGAACTAGCGAAACAAGCTGTGATCATCGAAAAACATTACGGCCATGCGATGGATATCGAATGGGCTAAAGATGCGATTGATGGCAAGATTTATATCGTTCAAGCACGTCCTGAGACAGTACGTAGCCGTGAAGACAAACAAGTAATGGTACGTTTCCACTTAGACGCTAAATCTGCAGTTATCACTGAAGGCCGTGCGATTGGCGGTAAGATTGGCGCTGGTCCTGCGAAAGTTATTTCATCAATTTCGCAAATGGATGAAGTAAAAGAAGGCGACGTATTAGTAACAGACATGACAGACCCAGATTGGGAACCTATCATGAAACGTGCTTCTGCAATCGTAACAAACCGTGGTGGCCGTACCTGTCACGCTGCAATTATTGCACGTGAAATGGGTATCCCTGCTGTTGTCGGTTGTGGCAACGCGACAGACCTGATTGTAAACGGTCAAGAGCTAACAGTATCTTGCGCTGAAGGTGACACTGGCTTTATCTACGAAGGTATCTTACCGTTCCGTGAAACATCATCGAAAGTAGATAACCTACCGGAAATTCCAGTTAAAGTAATGATGAACGTGGGTAACCCTGATCGTGCATTCGATTTCGCGGCATTACCAAACGAAGGTGTTGGTCTAGCGCGTCTTGAATTCATCATTAACCGTATGATTGGTATTCATCCAAAAGCACTGCTTAACTTTGATAAGCAATCTCCTGAGCTACAAGCTGAAATCAACGACATGATTGTAGGTTATGAGTCACCAGTTGAATTCTACATTGCTAAATTGCAAGAAGGTATTTCAACGCTGGCTGCTGCGTTCTACCCGAAAAAAGTTATTGTGCGTATGTCTGACTTTAAGTCAAACGAATACGCTAATCTAGTCGGTGGTGAATTCTTCGAACCAGAAGAAGAAAACCCAATGTTAGGTTTCCGTGGTGCATCACGTTATATCTCTGAAGATTTCCGTGATTGTTTCGCCCTAGAAACAGAAGCAATGAAACGCGTACGTAATGACATGGGTCTAACTAACGTTGAAATCATGGTGCCATTCGTGCGTACATTAAGCGAAGCGGCTTCAGTAATTGATTTGCTAGCAGAACATGGCCTGAAACGTGGTGAGAACGGTTTACGCGTTATCATGATGTGTGAAGTACCATCGAACGCATTACTGGCTGACAAGTTCCTACAGTACTTCGATGGCTTCTCAATCGGTTCAAATGACTTAACGCAGTTAACATTAGGTCTCGATCGTGATTCAGGCATCATCTCTCATCTGTTTGATGAACGTAATGAAGCCGTGAAAGCATTGTTAGCAATGGCGATTCAAGCGGCTAAAAGAGCAGGTAAATACGTCGGTATTTGTGGTCAAGGTCCATCGGATCACGAAGACTTCGCTGCTTGGTTAGTTGAGCAAGGTATTGATAGCTTATCGCTAAACCCTGATACAGTATTGAGCACTTGGTTATATCTAGCGGACAAACACCCTAAATAAACCTTGAGTGAATAACTTGTGATAACAAAGCCTCAGTCATTATGATTGGGGCTTTTTTTTGTCTGCAGGGTTCTGATAATACAGACCGGATCTTAAATATTAAAGGCAAGGTTGGTTTCTTAGATAGGTAGGATCGAGTACAAAGTGGGAACCTTAAAATGCAAAACGCCCAGTGGTTACACTGGGCGTTCAAATGACATCAGAGTCAATATATTTTAAGACTTGTTGTACCGCGAGTTTTAGTTTTCGCGTAGTGCTCTAAAACCTACGTAGTTAGCGCGGAAATCGGGTTTTAATTCTAGGCGTACATCAACCTGAGCTAGCTTTGGTGCGAAGTTCCAAGCGCCGCCCCTTGCCACTAAATTATTGCCACTAGTCAGTTCCCAAACGTTACCGACGGTATCATATAGGCCAAATCTATTGGCTTTAAATGATTTAACTGGCGCGGTACTTTTATTTGACCATTGGCTACCACAGTAAGCGCAATTCGCTTTTGAGTTGCCGGCATCATTACCCCACCAGTAGTTGTAGCTACTGCCTGCACGCGCTGAATATTCCCATTCGCCATTATTCGGTAAACGGTATTTTTGACCTGTTGCTTTCGATAACCAAGTTAAGTAAGCGTTGGTGTCGGCAGAGTTAATACACACCACTGGATGCTCGTCAGTTTGTGCAAAACCAGGCTGACGCCAGTTTAAGTCGGCATTATATGTTTCTTTACCGTTAACATACTCTACACAACCATTACCTGATTCTGCAGCGGTAGTGTAGTTACTCGCAGTAACAAAACGTTTGAAGTCAGCTACTGTGATCGGGTTTGTACCGACCGAGAAAGCTTTAATCGCTTGCTCGTTGGCTTGCTTGTCGCTAGCGGCTAATTGACCTGCTGGTACCGAGATTAATTCTGGACCGCGTTCACCTGACGCTAAAAAGTCTTGCACTGCTTGACCATTTTTCCACGAAACGCTGGCCTTCACTAACTCCGCTCGTACCATAGTGTTATTTTTTAGTTTTACACTTTGCTCAAAATCCATGTAGTTAGGTTTTTTGATCACGATATGGTGAGCACCCGGTGACAACATCACCGAAAGTTTGGTTGAACCATAGCTGACGCCATCAATAAAAACTTCATCATCATATTGGTTAGAACGAATAGTCAGTTCGTATAACGTACCTTGATCCGTTTTGGTCAGGTTTTTTTTAACTTGCGGTGCTTGTTCTGCGCAGTAACGCGTTGAGACATTTAATAGCTTACAGGCTTCATTTTTTGGTAATACGCCCTGCATTGTTACCTGCATGCTTGAGCTATAAGTACCTTGACCACTGAATTCACCGGTTAGTACTTTATTGCCTAACAATTTGACATGAGCACTGGAGTTGGTTTTATGTTTACCGACGAGTTTGGCTTCAGTTACTGAGTTAAATAGGGTATTTAAATAGGTCTTCGAGGCTTTTTGCTTACTCAATAGATTGCTACGAGTAATACATTTTGAAAACGACGTTTCTAGATCACAGCTGACACTTTGACTAACGTTACGCGATTGAGTTTGCTGCATTTCATTGGTCAGACGGTTAATACGTGAAATGTTTATCTCTTCACTGATTGTTTCACGTTGATTTAGCAGTCTAACGCGTTCAATGTTCTTTTCTGACAATTGTTTGTTTAGTTGCGCCAAGGTAGCAACTGAATCTTTAATAAGCTGTTTATTTTGCTGTTGCTGCTGAATTGCCTGACGATAATCATTTTGTGACGTAGTAATGTCTTGCATTGGATTATCAATCATCAATGCATATTGTTCATTCATTTGTGCCAATGCTTTGGCTGTTTGCCCAACAAGTGCTTTTCCTTGCGTTCTCGTT
This sequence comes from Moritella sp. Urea-trap-13, assembly GCF_002836355.1. Lineage (NCBI taxonomy): Bacteria > Pseudomonadati > Pseudomonadota > Gammaproteobacteria > Alteromonadales > Moritellaceae > Moritella > Moritella sp. Urea-trap-13. The sequence continues at coordinate 273,442 of NZ_PJCA01000001.1, read as the reverse complement.
TGCGCTAATTTGGCTTTTTCGATAGCTATATTGTCATTGACCACTGCGAGTGACGTGATGAATGTGCTGTATTCAGATTGAATACTTTGAAGCTCGGTTTGCAAATTATCTACAGTGTTGTTTTGTTGTTTTGTTTCAGTGGCTTGAGCTGTGTTACCAATCAAAATACAGCTGGTGGCAAGGGCAATTAAAGCAATGCGCATTTGTTTATTTCCTAATAGATGCTTATTTGATGTAATAAAACACGGACTCTGTGTTACATCTTGTAATTACCCACATATCAGATGAGTATATTATTTTTCGTCCATGTTATTTGTTCAGAGCTAAAATCGCAAGCAAACACGTCACATATTTGGTTTAAGTTTGAGTAATTTATGTAGATGTACATTATGTGTATTAACTGTAGTCTCTATGAGGCAGTGCGACGATAGCGGGAATCGCTCCCTAATATGGAGAGTGGTTATAACTGAGATCAATTTAGCCTTTATCTATAGGCGATGAATTAAATCACTCATGTTATAATGCATTTAGTTGAAAATTGTCACAAGGGAATGGATGATGATCCCCGAATTAAGTTATCAGGATGCAGTAAAATCTGAATATCTCGCTTTTTTAAGCGCGTTAGAGAACAGTGAGTTTAGTGGCGATATTGAAAAGTCGTACGCCAGCCGATTAGCGGTTGCGACGGATAACAGTATTTATCAGTTATTACCGCAAGCGGTGGTACTGCCGCGTAAACATCAAGATCTGGTGATCTTGACGCAGTTGTCATTACAATCTGAATTTAAAACCATTACTTTTTCTCCTCGTGGTGGCGGAACGGGCACTAATGGGCAGTCGTTGACCGACGGTATCATTGTTGATTTATCGCGTCACATGAACAACATTATCGATATTAATGTTGAAGAAGGCTGGGTACAGGTGCAAACGGGCGTGGTTAAAGATCAGCTCAATGAATTTCTTAAACCGTATGGCTTCTTCTTCTCGCCTGATTTATCTACCAGTAATCGCGCCACTATTGGCGGTATGATTAACACGGATGCGTCGGGTCAAGGCTCATTGAAATACGGTAAAACCAGTGATCATGTACTCAGTGTTTCTGCGGTATTAATGGATGGCACTGAATTAGTCACTGCAAGTCAATCTAATGAGCAGCTACAAGCACAAGCACAGAGTGATAATTATCTGGGTAAAGTGTGTCATCAAGTGATTGATACAATCACCCACAAACAGCAAAAAATTGCAGATACCTTTCCTGCATTAAACCGTTTTCTGACCGGTTATGACCTTGTTCATCTGTATGATAAAAACACCGAAGCGTTTGATTTAGGCCGTATCCTTTGTGGTTCTGAAGGATCTCTGGCGTTTATCACCGAAGCGAAACTGAATTTAACGCCAATCCCGAAATTTCGTTGTCTTGTAAACGTTAAATACGACAGCTTTGATTCGGCATTGCGTAATGCGCCATTCTTAATTGAAGCCAATGCCTTGTCAGTTGAAACGGTTGACTCGGTGGTGTTGAATTTAGCCAAACAAGATATCGTTTGGCACTCGGTTAAATCATTGATCACCGATGTGCCGAATAAAGCAATGCAGGGTATTAACTTTGTCGAATTTGCCGAAGACGATGGTGACATTCAGCAGCAAAAAATAGACTATTTAACGGCAGAGCTTGATCGCCTTATGGCGGCGGGTGAAGCAGGGGTGATTGGTTATCAAATTTGTGACCAATTATCGGACGTACTGAAAATTTACGGCATGCGTAAAAAAGCCGTTGGTTTGTTAGGCGCAACCAAAGGCCAAGCAAAACCGTTAGCATTTGCCGAAGACACTGCAGTGCCGCCTGAAAATTTAGCCGATTATATCGTTGAGTTCAGAGCATTATTAGACAGTTACAACCTGCATTATGGCATGTTTGGTCATGTTGATGCGGGAGTACTGCACGTACGACCAGCGTTGGATATGTTAGATCCACAACAAGAAGTTATTCTACGTGAAATATCAGATAAGGTCGTGGCATTAACAGCGAAATACAAAGGCTTGATGTGGGGTGAACACGGTCGAGGTTTCCGTTCAGAATATGGCCCTGAGTTTTTTGGTGATGAACTATTTACTGAGTTACGTAAGATTAAAGCCGCCTTTGATCCGGATAATCGTCTAAACCCAGGTAAAATCTGTACGCCTATCAGCAGCGATGCAAAGTTAGTATCAGTCGATGCGACTAAACGCGGAGCTTACGATCGCCAAATCCCTGTAACAGTGCGCGAGAGCTTTCAGCAAGCAATTGACTGTAATGGTAATGGCTTGTGCTTTAACTATGATACCAAAAGCCCGATGTGTCCGTCGTTTAAGCATACTGGCGATCGCCGCCATTCGCCAAAAGGCCGTGCTGGTTTAATGCGTGAATGGTTGCGTCAGTTATCTTGTCATGAAATGACTGAGCATGAGTTAGGTCAACAACTCACTATTCAACAAGGCGGTGTTGCGACGTTTACTACGCGGTTAAAAAACAGCTGGAATAAAGCCCGTGGCCGTTATGATTTCTCCCATGAAGTCATGGATGCGATGCAAGGCTGTCTCGCCTGTAAAGCCTGTACTGTACAATGTCCGGTTAAAGTTGACGTACCTGAGTTTAGGTCGCGCTTTATTGATCAATACCACAGCCGTTACTTACGTCCGATTAAAGATTTTGCGGTGGGCTACTCTGAAAGTTATACGCCGGTGATGGCGAAAATGCCGAAGTTCTTTAATTTCTGGTTAGGCCAAGATTGGTTGCAAGCAGCGACTAAGCATACCATTGGCATGGTGGATATTCCGTTATTAAGTGTGCCGACCTTAGCTGAATCATTACGTGGTCATTATGCACAAAGTTTTGATTTAGCTTTTCTACAGCGTTTAAGCGCGGAAGATAAAGCCAAGCATGTATTAATTGTCCAAGATCCGTTTACCAGTTTTTATGAAGCAGAACTAGTACAAACATTAGTAACGTTGATTGAGAAGCTTGGTTTGAAGCCGGTGATCTTACCGTTTAAACCCAATGGTAAACCGCAGCATGTGAAAGGCTTCTTGGCCAAGTTTGCTAAGACGGCAGCGACGGCAGCTGAATTTTTGAATGCCTTACAGCAGTTGGGTATGCCTATGGTGGGCGTTGAACCTGCATTAGTGCTGTGTTATCGCGACGAATATAACCAAATTTTAGCGGATAAACGCGGTGACTTTAGCGTTCAGCTTATTCAAGAGTGGTTATTAACGGATAATGCGCAAATGCATCTACGTGAAGCTATTAGTGATCGGGGTGCCAAGGTTGAAGGTGAGCAGGCTGAACCGTATTATCTATTTGCCCATTGTACCGAAAAGACTAACAAGCCAACGGCAGAACAAGAGTGGCAACAGGTATTTAACGGCTTTGGCCTAGCGTTAGAAACGGTAGCTACGGGTTGCTGTGGTATGGCGGGCAGTTATGGTCATGATGCCAAAAATGTCGTGGCATCAAAGTCTATTTATAATCAAAGCTGGAAACATGCGCTATCACAGCGTGATGCTTCACGTTGTTTGGCCACGGGTTATTCTTGCCGTAGTCAGGTCAAACGCATGGAAAAGGTGAGACTTAATCATCCTATTAAAGCGTTACTGAGTGTACTCGCTTAGTCATTGTTAAGTATGGGTAGTATTATAAATGTAAATAATACTGCTCATACCTTCTCCCTTCTTAGTATTGAGTTAAGTGCTGTTTTATAACGTCTTGTCGCATTAATCCTTGGTCAGACACAACTTTTGCTAGTGCCAGCGTATGCTGTTCTTGTTAATTCTAGTCTGTCTCGAATAAAAGGATGATGTTCATGCTCACTACATTACCAAGCCCTCGACAATTACCAAGTCAACGACAAGTCAAATTATCGGTTAAATTTTCTGGCCTGATGCTAGCTACGAGTTTATTTTCCGGATGTGTCACGCTGTCAGAATTTACTGGTAGTGCTGATAGTTTCACTATGTCTGCCGATGATTCTGAAGAAATGAACACCGTAAATACCGCCATGAATACCGTCGAAACATTATATCAACGGGGTAATAAACAAGATCTTGCTTACTATGCGCCGAGTAATTTTGAGCTGGCTCTTAATAAGCGTGAAAAATTATTGAATATGTATGAGGACTATACACCTAATGGTGGTAGCTGGTTTTCGAGTTCTGGCAGTGAAGATATTGAAGCGGAATCAGCATTATTTGTGTTGCGGATGAATAAAGCGTTTCAAGCCAAAGTTATTACTAAACCGTTATTAACCATAATGCGTGACCATGATGAGTTCATTCAAACTATTGATGTTGATGGTTTTGAAACGATCTTTGATAAGTTGCGTAATTCGACAACTCAGTTTGCTGGGTTAATTGAGAGTCGTGGCACTGGGTTAGGTTTAGAACACCAAAAGATCAAACTAGAACGTGATTATAATAGTCTTGAAATCGATATGATCAAACGTAAAGTGTTACGTTTTCCAACGTCAGAGTTTAATTTACTTGATCAGGAATTGGTACCCGAAAGCTATAACAAAGCATTAAATGGCTTATACAGTTTAGAACGGTTAATCGAAAAAGATCCCCGTGATAACCCTGCCATCCAGCAACAATTAACTGATAGCAATATTAAAATCAAACAAGCTGAGAGCATTGGCAAAGAAGTGATGTGGGTTAAATCAAGAATTGAGACATCGGCGGAGCGGGTGGTGATAAATTACCGTGATCACTTAAGCTCATTAAATAGCTATTTAGGCACGGAAGAGTTAACTGCATTGGACTTTCAATCTCAGGTGAGTGGTATAAAAGCTGCTATGGCAGCGAAAATATCACAGCAAGATAAAGACAAAGTGCTGAAAGAGGAAAAGTTACAGCGTCAACTTGCCGAACTCGGTCGCTTGTTAACGGGACAGGATATGAGTAGGTACAGTATTTCTCAACAAGTGGATAGCCTTATTTTTGCGGTACGTTCATTGGTTGATGAAAGTCTTGATATACCATTAGCACAACGATAATGCGCATCTGCTAATCAATATTGGCGTTATACAGATTTCGGGACAGGGCCGATTATTTCAAGATGAGCACTGGCTATAGTTCAGATGTTCATCTTGAGATGGCAACACCCTATTAATAATGACAGTACTCTTTTAATAACGACAAACCGCTATCAATAATTACAGCGCTGTAACACTGAGTTTAGTTGTCAGTGTATGACTTGTTCCTGGCGCAACTGTTACTGCGTTATTACCTATAATAGCAGGTTCTAAACAGAACATAGTCTGGTAACCATCATCCGGCATATCTACAAATGCTTTTGCCCCAGCTTGCCAAGGGTTCCAAACGACCATGGCATTATTACCTGCGTTATTGATATTAATCTTATGTTGAAGTTTATTATCTTCTAAGGTAATCGTGGCGGCTGGATTTGCACAAATAATATCTACATCACCCGTTAATGTACGCGGTTCTGGATTGCTTTTATCTAAACCATGTACTTGTATTGCGTTGGGTTGTGAAATTTGGAAGTAACTGTGTAACGCGCCGCTATAGTCAAAACTACTGTTACCGGTATTCTCGGTTATTAGATTGAGCGTCAAGGTATCACTGATAATAAATTCAGCAATCAAATTAAAATCATGTTGCCATAATCTTTTTGTTTCAGGGTTTGGCGCTAGTTGTAGACGAACACGACAGCTATCAGCATTACTTTGGCTATCAAGTAATTGCCAATGGTTATTGCGGGCAAAACCATGAGAGGGAAAATCTTTTGTTTGTGCCAGAGGTTGAACAGTCGGACTTTCTTTTGCCGGACCAAACCAAGGCCAACAGATGGGTACGCCACCACGGATCGCTTTTACGCCATTAAATATAGCATCATCACTCATCCATATCACCGACGCTGAGTTTGCGGGGGTGAAGCTAAGCAGATGTGCACCAAACAAGCTGATACGAGTATGCGCTTTTGGGTGAGTAATATGAATGTATTTGAGACCCTTACTCGTGACTAAGCTAATGTGCTCAGTTAATGGTATTTGATCCGTGATTGTATTGCGGTATGACATAAAATCCCCAACATAGAAAAGGCGACCTAATGGTCGCCTTTAGCATTATAAATCAATTAACTTAGATTATTTAATCTAGTTTGATTATTTAGCGCTCATAAGTAGGATAGCGTTATCTAACATACGGTTAGAGAAGCCCCACTCATTGTCGTACCAAGACATAACTTTAACAAGTTTGCCTTGAACTTTAGTTTGAGTCGCATCAAAGTTAGATGTGTGTGCATCATGGTTGAAGTCGCTAGAAACTAGAGGTTCGTTGTTAACAGCTAGTGCACGCGCTAGGATTGGATCCGCAGCTACTGCATCAGTGATAAGTTGGTTGATTTCTTCAGGAGTCGTATCACGACCAGCTTCAAAAGTAAGGTCAACTAGAGATACATTGATTGTTGGTACACGTACCGCCATACCTTGGAATTTGCCTTGTAGTTCAGGAACTACTAGACCAACAGCTGCAGCAGCACCAGTACCAGTTGGGATCATGTTTTGTGCAGCAGCACGAGCACGATATAGATCTGAATGGTATACATCAGATAGACGTTGATCATTTGTGTAAGCATGGATAGTAGTCATCATGCCGCTGATGATACCAACGTTATCGTTTAAGATTTTAGCAATTGGAGCTAGGCAGTTAGTAGTACATGAAGCGTTTGAAACAACTGTCATGTCAGACGTTAGTACGTCTTGGTTAACACCGTAAACGATTGTTGCATCAACATCTTTACCAGGAGCAGAGATAAGTACTTTCTTAGCGCCGCCGTCAAGGTGTGCTTGACAAGCTTCTTTACTAGTGAATATACCAGTACATTCTAGAACTACGTCTACTTCTAACTCACCCCAAGGTAAGTCTTTCGGATTGCGTTCTGAGAAAGTCTTGATACGATCGCCGTTGATGATTAGTGCTTCAGCATCAAAATCAACAGTACCAGGGAAACGACCGTGTGCAGTATCATATTTAGTTAGGTGAGCATTGATTCTTGAATCACCTAGGTCGTTGATTGCAACGATTTCTAGATCTTGTTCTTTACCACCTTCGTAGAATGCACGAAGTACGTTTCTGCCGATTCGACCATAACCATTGATTGCTACTTTAATTGTCATAACTTGTATCCATTAAATTAAATGTAAGTTTGAATTAATAATCTTGCTTGGTTGTAAATTTACAAGATTCTGATAAAAAGACAAGAATAAATACTAAAATGTATGAGTTGAATCACAATTTGTTGCAAATTTACGAAAATTAACTGATTTAAGTCACTTTATCATGTGTTTTTGTACTATTTATTACAAAAAGTAAATAACCGGGATCACAAATTGGCATTATCAGCCGCGGTACTGGCATGAGTATTTCCCTGATGTGTTCTTTATGCTTATTTTAATTCGTTCAACATCCTGATTAAGTGTCTTATTTGTATGGTATTTTAAAATTGTAAGATTAAATAAATCGAAATTTGTTTAAATAATACAGTTCAGTTATAAAGATTTGCCTTAGTGGAGTATAGACAAGAGTGGCAGAAAACCCATGAAACAGTGTGGTTGTGATACTGCGTGACCTCGCATCTTGATATTGATTGGGTATAATAGCGTTAGGTTCACTATTTAAGGTGTCAAATGACAGCACAACATATTCTGCAATTAGGCCAAATGCTTGGTCTTAGCTGTACGGAATTAAATGCCAATGGCGATGAGCAAGCGTTACCGACGACGCTAATGATACAAGCATTGGCTGATTTTGGTTTTACGGATGAATTAGAAGTAAAGCTGGAAGAAGAAATTAAGCAGTTTTGGTTACGCGCATTACCGCCTGTGATCGTGATGGATGAATCAGCTGTGATCCAATTTGATCTGCATTTACCGATCGAATTTGTGACTGAAGATTTAATCTGGGAAGTAAGAGCAAACCAAACTGTTATTGAAACAGCTGAGTTTACGCCAATCGAATGGTCGTTAAATGGTATTTATCATTTACACGATATGGAGATGCAGAGCTATCAAATTAGTTTAGAGGAGCCACTTGCTGTTGGCGCTTACCAATTGGTTATTCTTGACCAAGGTAGTGAAGAGCCATTGGGCGAAAGCTGGATAGTTAATCCACCGGCGACGTTAACGTCTACGCCTGCTGCTACAACTACAGCAGCAGCATTACCGACAACAGAGGCAGTGCTGAGCCAGTTATTGACTCACGCGCAGTCTAGCTTGTCTGCAGTGGCGATTGATAGTAACGATGTTGCACTTACTTTACCTGCGCAACTTGCCCAATTACAACAACAGTTTAATGCCGACAAAGAGCAGGCTGAATTGGCCTTAGCGCTGAAAACTATTATGGCAACGGTGCCGTTGGAGCAAACCCATCTAGCCCAATACTTAGCGGCTTATGCTACTGATGGTGTGACGGCGACGCGCCAAGTAACGCAAACGCTAGAATGGCAAGATGCCAATAGTGATGATTATGCATTTTACTTATGGCTCGTTGTGACGGCGAATAATGCACTGACTGCAAACGTATTATTACGCGATGTTGATTTTGCTGGTGGCACTGCAAATGCTGATTCATTTACAGCTTGGTTATTAGCTGACTATCAGTTAGCACATTGCCAGTTAGATAATGTATTGGCGAGTTCAGCTGCAAAAGGCATTAACAGCTATCAGTTACGCCAAGATAATTATGCTGCATTCCGCGCTTTAGTTGACTTCACGACGATGCAATCTGCAGGGATCGTACTTAATCAACCATTATCGATTATGCAGCAATGGTTAACGATTGGTGATGCAGGTATCTGGCAGAACCATGAATTCAATGAATTGTTGAGCATCATTCTATTGAGTTGTGAGCGTCATGCTTGCGCTTGTTATTATCAAGCGGATGCTGAGCTACCTGAAGAGCTAATGGATTATTTAGCCGCTCGCGGTGTGCAACAGTTATCACTGTAGTTGTTATCGCTGTAATGATTACTTGAAGTGGGTACTGGCGTTGGTCTATTTATCTAATTATTTAACTATTTATTTACGTATTTATTTAAGTAAATAACTAACTAACTAACTAACTAACGCCATTGGTTTGCTACTAGTAAACGGGTTTTATCGCTAGGTTAAAGCCCGACTGCTGCCAATGTCTGTTCATAGCTTTCATCAGTAAATTTCTGTGTTTCTATTTGTTCTGCAACCTTACCTGCTAACGTATCTAAACGGCGTTGTTCACTTGTCGTTATTTTATGCTTATTAAAGACACCTAGGTTTATATTTTCCACATCAGAAATTATCGCTACCTGCGACCACAGATAAGCCAGTGGGTAATCTCTTTTATGCATGTAAGTGGTGATAATGGCATAGAGCAGTTTGGTGGTCATGTCGCTGTTATTATCATTATCTAATTGAGAGTTGTCGAACTGAGCATTATTGTTAAGCAGACTTATTCCTTTGAGTAAATTAGCGATAACTTGGTCGTTATTGTTACCATAAATATTAGCAATAGCGAAATACAACGCGGGGTCATCAAAGCTTTGTTGTGTGGATAAGGCGATAAAGCGTCGTTTGGCATTTTCGTTATTATGCGATACCCAATGATAGTTGAGTATATAAGGGTTATTACTACTGAGAGTCTGTTTTTCTAATGCGATAAGTTCATCGTAAGTGCTCAACATTGCCGCTACCCGCAGGGTTTTTAACTCGGGGTGTGATCTTGGTTCGATGAGTGCGGCTATTTTAATACATTCTTGAAAACCGCTCAGCGCCGTTAATAACCTGTATTGGGCTTGCTCGTTAGTATTTCCCTTGGCTTCAAAACGGCTGGAGATTAGGTTATTTGTTTCTGTCTGACACCATTCATCGGTATTTAAATCGGCGCAAATAGCCCCATCGTTCGCACATATCGTTGCCACATTGCGGGGGTCGTTACAGGCGACCAATAAACTCGCCATAACAACAGCAGGAATTAAACGGCTAATAGAGCGAAAAAGGTGCATAAAGCTAAGACTAAAATAGGCGGTGACGAAACCCTATCACAGATTAACGCGTACTGTCTAATGAGGCGATTTAAATTAGTGGAGAGCCGCAACTTCTTCGTATTCACTTGCTATCAGTTAGAGTAAGAGCTGAAATCACCTCGGTTATAAAGTGAGCAAGCGGAAAAAGTGAAAGTGTTCCTATTTCATTGTTAAATATTTGTGTTTTGAATGAAAGCTAGAAAGTAAATAAAGAGCTAATCCACATGATTAATTGGTAAATTAGCGGTTATTTTTGTATGATTACGCTATCAAATTGATTAAATGTCAGTTGTTAGTTATATGACTGTTGTTTTAATGTTTCTTACATGTAGTTGTGATTAAAAGGGAAAAAAGATGCCATCTGAAAGTCATTTATTGAATTGGCAAGAGAGCCAAGAACTCGCAGAATCTATGCTACCGTTGTTAGGAAAGCTGTATCGTAATAAAGGCGTTGAAGTATTAATTTATGGCCGCCCACTACAAAATGCAACAGCAATTGATCTGCAAAAAGCACACCGCGTAGTTAAGCGTCATGAAGGACGTATTTTACGTTTCACTGAAACTTTCCCATTACTACAAGTGATCAGTGAACTACCTATTAGTAACGCTCAAATTGATATAGGTCGTTTGGCTGTTCGCTATTGGGGTGAAAACGAAGATTCTACTGGTATCGACGCATTCTTACGTGCTGAATTAGCACCTGCATTAAACAACGATACTCAGACTGAACCTCGTGACGTCGTATTATACGGTTTTGGCCGTATTGGTCGTTTACTTGCGCGTCTACTTGTTGATAAAACAGGTGAGAGCAACTTATTACGTTTACGTGCAATCGTGGTACGTGGCGGTCCTGGTGATATTGAAAAACGTGCGTCGTTATTACGTCGAGATTCAGTACATGGCCAGTTCAACGGTACGATTGATATTGATACTGAAAACAATGCCATCATTGCCAACGGTACTTACATCAAGATCCTTTATTCAAATGGTCCTGATCAAATCGATTACGCTGCACACGGTATTCACAACGCATTAGTAGTAGATAACACCGGTATCTGGCGTGACACTGACGGCCTAGGTCTGCATTTAAAAGCACCTGGCGCTGCAAAAGTATTATTAACAGCACCTGGTAAAGGCGATATTAAAAACATCGTTTATGGTGTTAACCACATGGATATCCTACCTGAAGATAACATCGTATCAGCAGCAAGCTGTACAACGAATGCAATCACACCGGTACTGAAAACAATCCAAGATGCATACGGTATTAGCAATGGACACGTAGAGACTGTGCATTCATATACCAATGATCAGAACTTGATTGATAACTTCCATAAAGGTGATCGTCGTGGCCGTGGCGCTGCAATGAACATGGTATTAACGTCAACAGGCGCAGCATCAGCTGTAGCAAAAGCACTACCTGAATTAAAAGGTAAGCTGACTGGTAACGCTATCCGTGTACCAACACCGAATGTATCAATGGCAATCATTAACTTAAATCTTGAGAAAGAAGTTGAAAGAGAATCGCTAAACAGCTACTTACAAGAAATGTCGTTAAGCTCGCCATTACACAATCAAATCGATTTCAGTACATCGAAAGAATTAGTATCAACAGATATGGTTGGTAGCCGTTTCTCTGGTATCGTTGATTCATTGGCAACGATTGCTGAAGGTAACCGTGCAATATTATACGTTTGGTATGATAATGAGTTTGGTTATAGCTGCCAGGTATTACGTGTAATGCAAAAAATGGCTGGCATCGACATGCACGAATTTGCATAAGCAAGTTGGGTATGAGATAGCAGTGCATTAGACAGGTGTGCATTAGATAGTATGAAAGGCGATGGATTAACATCGCTGTATTAAGGAAGCCAATTGGCTTCCTTTTTTGTTTATTGCAACCAATCGTTTATGTGAAACGAGTTGTGTACGCGGGCTGTAATAGTTTAAATCAGTGCGTATTTATAGTAGGGTTGCGGTATATATTATTATTGAGCAGGGGACACCCCCTGAGCATTAACCAAGGACGTAAAGATGTCAGTTGAAAAGTTGCTTGAGAGCATGACACCAGAAGTATATGAAAAGCTTAAAACAGCCGTAGAGCTTGGCAAGTGGGAAAATGGTGTGGTATTAACGCAGGCGCAAAAAGATAGCTCATTGCAAGCTGTGATGCTATATCAGTCGCGTTTCAATACTGAACCGGAACATTTTACCATAGGTACTGATGGTGAGATCGCCATGCTTAAAAAAGCAGTGTTAAAGCAACAGTTTAGAGATGAAAAAGCGGCGCGGGAAGAAGAGATTTTACGCGTTGATGTTGAATAACCTGTAAGGATTAGTCATAAAATATCGGACAGTGCGGTTGGATGTCGAGCTGTTAGGATATCGAGAAGTCGGATGTCGACTAGCGGTTATCGAATAGTGGGCTGTCTGATATTAAGTGGTTATTAAATAAAGAATTATTGAAAGTGTAGTAAATCGTAGACCTAAAAAAACCAGCCTTACGCTGGTTTTTTTAGAGGCTCGTGATTAACGGGCACGGAAGACGATACGACCTTTAGATAAATCGTAAGGTGTTAGTGCTACAGTTACTTTATCACCAGTAAGAATTCGGATGTAGTTTTTACGCATTTTACCTGAAATGTGCGCAGTAACCACGTGGCCGTTTTCTAATTCAACACGAAACATTGTGTTAGGAAGTGTATCTAGAACTGTACCTTGTAGTTCAATGCTGTCTTCTTTTGCCATGAGTCCTCTTAAAATTTAATTATAATAGCTATATTTGACCGCAAGATGATGCCAGATTTACACAGGCCTGTATATATTATAGATAAGATATTTACGTTTTATTTTTAATAACGCTTTATTATTGACTCTTCGGTGGTATCAGCATTGCCACTTTCCTGCGACTAAGCGCTCATGTGGATTAAATTTAACCTTGTAATTCATCTTGCTACATTGATCTATTTGATAGCCGAGATAGAGCCATTTCTTGCCTGTTTGTTTGGCTATAATCAGCTGCTGTAAAATCGCATAGGTACCCAAGGAATGGGCGAGAAGCTCAGGGTCATAAAAGCAATACATCGCACTCATGCTATTTGCCATCACGTCAGTGACGGCTACCGCGATAAGCGTGCCATCCAGATAAAATTCAATAAAGGTGGGCGTTAACCATGCGTTAGTAATAAAACCATCATACTGCGATTGGCTAGCTGGAAACATCGCGCCATCACTGTGCAGGGTATTAATGTAGCGCTCGTACAAGGGATAATAATCGGGTTGTGGCTGGTGGCTAACACGCATTTCAAGGTGCTTATTTTTGTTGATCAAACGTTTTTGGCTCTTACTTGGTTTAAATAGCTGACTATCAATGCGGATTGATTGACAGGCCTGACAAGTTTGGCAATGCGGTCGATAGACATCATTACCACTGCGACGAAAGCCATTAAGCAGCAACACTTCATAACCAGCTTGATTATGTAAATCATCATCTTGAACAACGAGGATCTGTTCTTGTTGCTCATTTATGTAGCTGCAAGGCATGGGAGGGGTTAAGGCGACTTTAATCATATTGTACTCCCTGTTGTATTGGCTTTACTTATTAAGTCTAATACAAGCGCTTGAGGCTGCCATTGCTGAGGTTTGATTGTGGTGTTACGGCTGTTGAGCTGGGTGATGAAGGTTTCGCGACTGATTTCAGAGGCACCTAGTGACGCAAGGTGTTCATTATGCAATTGGCAGTCAATCAATTTACAGCCAATACTCGCCAATTGTTGCTGCAGGCCGATAAAGGCAATTTTAGACGCATCGGTAACGGTATGGAACATCGATTCACCACAGAAGATATCACCAATATATAAACCATATAACCCGCCAACTAATAGCCCGTCCTGCCATACTTCGATGGAGTGGGCAAAGCCCATATCATGCAACTGTAAATAGGCATTTTGCATGGACTCGGTTATCCAAGTATCACTGGCATAGCCACGCGGTTCTGCGCAAGATTCAATTACTTCTGCAAAGGCGTTATTAATCGACAGGGTAAAGTTTTGACGACGAAAAGACTTACGTAAACTACGCGATATATGCATCTCACCGGGGTTTAATACCATACGTTGACTTGGTGACCACCACAGAATCGGTTGATCAGCTTCAAACCAAGGAAAGATACCGCGTTGATAGGCATTAATCAGACGTTGTGGGGAAAGATCGCCACCCATCGCTAGTAAACCATCGGGATCGGTTAACGCGGTGTTGACTGCTGGAAAGAAGGTTAAGTCTTGGTTTAGTTCGGGTAAATAGATTGGCATATAGGAGGTCTTGAAAAAGAGAGCCTTGAAAAAGGTGATACCGAGGGTATCACCTTAGCAGAATAAACGGATTAATCGCCTAATCCATCAAGAAAACGTTCAGCATCTAATGCTGCCATACAGCCTGTTCCGGCTGATGTGATTGCTTGACGATAAATATGATCAGATACGTCACCCGCAGCAAATACCCCTGGGATAGTGGTTTGCGTTGCGAAGCCTTCAGTGCCTGAATTTACTTTCAAGTAGCCATCTTTCATGGCTAATTGATCGGTGAATAAATCTGTGTTTGGTTGGTGGCCGATAGCAATAAAGGCACCCATCACATCAAGATCGCTGGCTTCGTCAGTGCGTGTATCACGCATACGAATACCGGTTACACCCATTTCATCACCTAATACTTCATCAAGTGTTTTGTTTAGGTGCAGTGTGATATTACCGTTGGCTACTTTTTCTTGTAAGCGTTTGGTTAAGATCTTTTCACTACGGAATTCTTCACGACGGTGAATTAAATGCACTTCAGAAGCGATGTTTGATAGGTAAAGTGCTTCTTCAACAGCGGTGTTACCACCACCAACAACTGCCACTTTTTGGTTACGATAGAAGAAACCATCGCAGGTAGCACAAGCAGATACGCCACGGCCTTTGAATGCTTCTTCTGAAGGTAAACCAAGGTATTTTGCCGATGCGCCAGTACAAATGATTAATGCATCGCAGGTGTACTCAACATCATTGCCTTTTAACTTAAATGGGCGGACTGATAAATCAACATCATTGATATGATCAAAAATGATCTCAGCTTCAAAACGCTCTGCGTGCGCTTTCATACGCTCCATTAGTGCTGGGCCTGTTAGACCTTCAGCATCACCCGGCCAGTTCTCAACTTCAGTCGTAGTCGTTAGCTGACCACCTTGCTGCATGCCAGTGATTACTACTGGGTTTAGATTTGCACGAGCCGCATAAACCGCTGCGGTATATCCTGCTGGGCCTGAGCCTAATATAAGTAGACGGCAGTGTTTTGTATTACTCATTACGATTCCTTAATACCAATAATTGTGGTCAATTGTAAAAACTTTGTGGCGCGGGGTAAATAGTAGAGTAAAAATATATTTTTAAAATGCATAATAATGCAAAAATAACGAAAACCGCGATTCAGCTATATATTTTGCATATAGCCCCTTTCAATGGAATTAATGTTCTGTTAGTGTCTACTTAAACCAAAGAAACGTCTATTTCGATGGTTGTAAGATAAAACATCGATGTTAGCCTATTGTTATGCTGTCGGTGTATTTGTAAATATTATGTTTCTCCACAGCGGGGAAAGCATAACATAAGCCTCGTAAATTGAATTATTGTAGGCTATTATAATTTTGGTTAGGATTTAGCTAGCACTTTAAGTTGCTTCTAACTATGGCGTATTCAAATGAATGGATTATTTGAAAAACTAAGTTTTACTGGGACGTAAAAGGGCGGAAAAAATAATGATGGAAGTAAAAACTCGACCAATGAAGGAACTAGATCGAATCGACCGTAACATTCTTAATGAATTACAAAAAGACGGCCGAATTTCCAATGTAGAGTTGTCTAAACGTGTAGGCTTAAGCCCTACGCCATGTTTAGAGCGCGTACGACGCTTAGAACGCCAAGGATATATTACAGGTTATACCGCAATTCTAAATCCACAGTTTCTGGATGCTTCATTGCTTGTTTTTGTTGAAATCACGCTTAATCGTGGTGCTGCTGATGTATTTGAGCAATTCAACAAAGCTGTTCAAGAACTTGAAGAAATTCAAGAATGTCATTTAGTATCTGGCGACTTCGATTATTTATTAAAAACACGTGTATCTGATATGTCAGCTTACCGTCGTTTACTGGGTGAAACGTTATTACGTTTACCGGGTGTTAATGACACACGTACTTATGTTGTGATGGAAGAAGTAAAACAAAGTAACCGTTTAGTTATTAAAACGCGTTAATTTAACTTATTGCACATAATCTTTTCGCGTAATCCTCGATTTACGCAAATAAAGTGATAAATAATCAACAAGCGGCATATTGCCGCTTGTTTTGTTTCCAGCATTTATTTAAAGTTGATAGCTCATATACCCAAGTGACCTTAATTCGGTTTGCTGATGTCGCATCTTGAAGTAACTTGGGTAGTAGATAACGTACCACCGTCGCCTTCAAGAGTCATAAATCAAGATGAACAAATTTAATTTAGCCATTCCATCCAAATACCTTGCGCCATTATCTGGTATTCAGCGCGTTTTCGAAGTCGGATTCATTTTTTCTACCTTTATTGCTTGTTATGCAATGGTTGCATTAGTGACTTTTGATCCAGCTGATCCATCATGGTCGCAAACGAGTTGGCAAGGCCCTGTGAAAAATGCGGCTGGCTCATTAGGTGCATGGACTGGTGATGTGCTGTTTTTTACCTTTGGCCTTTATGCGTTTGCCATACCCCTAGCATTTGTAGCATTTGCTTGGTTTATATTTTGGCGTCCAAGACAGCTTGATGAAATCGACTTTTTTACCGTCGGTTTACGTATGATCGGCGCATTATTACTACTAATCGGCTTGTGTGGTCTGGCATCGGTTAACTTTGATGACCTGTATTATTTTTCATCAGGTGGTTTAATTGGTGATGTGATTGAACAAGCAATTAGTGAACTATTTGGGGTATTAGGCTCAACGCTTATCTTATTAAGTTTTGTTGCTATTGGTTTTACCTTACTAACGGGTATTTCTTGGCTGACCATTGTCGATATGCTTGGTGCTAGCGCCATTAACGCGGGTCAATTTATCCTTACTAAAGTAAAAAAATTAACGGCAAAACAATTTACTAAAACACCAAGTAAAGATGCTACTGCTGTCGAATATGATGAACCGAAACTCAATTCAAGCCTGGTATCAGCGCCACCAATAGACTCGGCCCCATTAGAGTCAGAACAAGTTACTGCAGAGGATGACATTACTAACATGTCATTTACAGCGGTGGATAATGCAGCTTCACGACAAGAACCCTCAATGTCGGCTTTCGATACGTCCGATTTTGATAATAGCCATTTTAATGACTCAGCCACAGATACAGACGATGAGTTTGAACATGACTTTGCACAGGTTAATAACAGCAATGTGATTGATGTGAGTAGCTTTAATACCGCCGATATTAATCAACAAAGCATGAATCAACAAGGTAGTGTGGAACAGACTATTGCCGAGCAGATTATCGAACAGCAAGGTGAACCCGCACTGGCGCCGGTATTCCAGATTAATAATAACGGCACAGGTAATGGTTTCGAAATTGTTGGTGACCAAGTGGTCTCAACTAATCAGCTACAATTCAAAGAAAAACCAGTGACCTTACTACCTGGTTTAGAGTTATTAGATAAACCAAATAAAAAAGCCAATCCAATCTCGCAAGCAGAGTTAGATCATGTCGCCCGTTTAGTTGAAGAAAAGCTGCTCGAGTTTAATATTAAAGCGAAAGTGGTTGATGTCCATCCAGGGCCTGTTATTACCCGTTTTGAACTTGATTTAGCACCGGGTATTAAAGTCAGTAAGATCTCGGCATTATCGAAAGATTTAGCTCGTTCACTGTCAGCAATGAGTGTACGCGTTGTTGAAGTTATTCCAGGTAAATCGGTTATTGGTCTCGAGTTGCCGAACAAATACCGAGAAACTGTGTTCCTTTCAGATGTGATGTCGAGTCCATCATTTATGGACGCGAAGTCAAAAACATCAATGGTATTAGGTCATGATATTGCCGGAGAATCTGTGGTTGTTGATTTGGCTAAAATGCCACATCTACTCGTCGCGGGTACCACGGGTTCGGGTAAATCGGTTGGTGTGAACGTGATGATCATGAGTTTGCTGTATAAAGCATCGCCAGAAGAAGTGCGCATGATCATGATCGATCCAAAAATGTTGGAACTTTCGGTGTACGAAGGTATCCCACATTTATTAACTGAAGTTGTTACTGACATGAAAGATGCCGCAAACGCGTTGCGTTGGTGTGTTGGTGAAATGGAACGTCGTTATAAATTATTATCAGCGGTTGGTGTACGTAATCTCGCTGGTTTTAATAGTAAAATACAACAAGCGATTGATGCTGGTCAGCCAATACTCGATCCATTATGGAAACCGGGTGACAGTATGGATGCAACAGCGCCAGCGTTAACTAAACTGCCGTCTATCGTGGTCGTAGTTGATGAATTTGCTGACATGATGATGATTGTCGGTAAAAAGGTTGAAGAGCTAATAGCCCGTATTGCCCAAAAGGCCCGTGCTGCTGGTATCCACTTGATCTTAGCAACCCAACGTCCTTCTGTAGATGTGATCACAGGTTTGATTAAAGCCAATATTCCCACACGTATTGCGTTCCAAGTATCAAGCAAAATTGATTCACGCACTATTCTTGATCAAGGCGGCGCTGAAACGCTGCTGGGTATGGGTGATATGTTGTATCAGCCAGCTGGCACCAGTGTACCAATTCGTGTGCATGGCGCATTTGTTGATGACCATGAAGTACATCGTGTGGTTGCAGATTGGAAATTACGTGGTGCGCCGAATTATGTGGAAGAAATTTTACATGGTGAAGCAACGGCTGATAGCTTATTGCCAGGTGAGGTTGCAGAAGGTTCATCAGATGTCGATGAGCTATTTGATCAAGCGGTATATCATGTTACAGAAACGCGCCGAGGTTCAGTATCGGGCGTACAACGTAAATTTAAAATCGGTTATAACCGTGCTGCACGTATCGTCGAAGAGATGGAAGTGCAGGGCATTGTGAGTTCACCAGGACATAACGGTAATCGAGAAGTATTGGCGCCACCGCCACCAAAGGATTAATTTATGAGAAACAACATGTCATTTAAAAAAATCGTCGTAACAGCAGTGCTAATGACTGCCTCTATGCTAACGCATGCGCAAAGCGTAAAACAAGAACTACAAAGTCAACTAACTCAGTTAAAGCCATTTAGCGCTGACTTTACGCAAATAGTCACGTCAGCTGAGGGTGATAACCTGGCTACTGCACAGGGATTGATGCAGTTACAACGTCCCAATCAATTCCGCTGGGAAACGACGTCGCCGGATGAACAATTGATCGTATCGAATGGTGAAAGCCTGTGGTTTTATAACCCGTTTGTTGAACAAGTTAGTATTTACACACTTAAAGATGCTATTGCCAATACACCCTTCATGTTAATTGCGGGTGCTCAGCAAGCAGCATGGGAAACGTATCGAGTCACCAAACAAGCCGGTATTTACACGGTTATTACCCCAAATGATCCTGCTGCAGCGATCTTCACCTTACAATTTAAACAAGGTGAAATAGCCCAGTTCTCGGTACAAGAGCAACAAGGCCAAAACAGCCAATTTGCGTTAACAAATCATAAGACAATGAACAAGATGGATCCTGCGTTGTTTAATTTTATTATCCCGGAAGATACAGATATAGATGACCAACGCTAATGAATAATACGATGTCACTTGATTTTAGTCCCGATTTTCAACCGTTAGCCGCCAGAATGCGACCACAAAAAATGTCGCAATATATTGGTCAAACGCACATTCTAGGTGAAGGTAAACCCTTACACCGAGCGCTATTAGCAGGTCATGCCCATTCAATGATTTTATGGGGACCTCCTGGTACAGGCAAAACCACCATCGCAGAAATGATTGCGCATTATTGTGATGCGAAAGTTGAGCGTGTGCATGCTGTTACCTCGGGTATCAAAGATATCCGTTTAGCGATAGAAAAAGCCAAAGATAATGCCATTCAAGGTTTCCGTACCATCTTGTTTGTCGATGAAGTGCATCGCTTTAATAAAAGCCAACAAGATGCCTTTTTACCGCATATTGAAGATGGCACTATTATCTTTATTGGCGCGACAACCGAAAACCCGTCATTTGAACTCAATAACGCTTTGCTCTCACGTGCGCGTGTCTATGTACTGAAAAAATTAACGGCAGATGAAATACAACAAGTTGTGGAGCAAGCGTTAACGGATGAACGTGGACTGGCTAATGTGAAGTTTAACTTTGCGCCGGGTGTAAAAGAAAAACTCTGCGAATTGGTTGATGGTGATGCTAGAAAGAGCCTCAATTACCTTGAACTGTTAAATGACATGGCTGAAGACGAAGGTCAAGGCAAGCTGATCTCGCTGGAAAGATTGATGTCTGTTGTTGGCCGTAAGGTGAATAGTTTTGATAATAAAGGTGAGCTTTATTATGACCTGATGTCTGCACTACATAAATCCATTCGCGGTTCATCACCGGATGCGGCATTATATTGGTTTGCACGTATGTTAGCTGGTGGCTGTGACCCACTGCATGTTGCCCGCCGTTTACTCGCTATTGCCTCTGAAGATATTGGTAATGCTGACCCAAGAGCGATGCAAGTTGCAGTATCGGCATGGGATTGCTTTAGCCGTGTTGGTGCATATGAAGGTGAACGTGCGATTGCTCAAGCGATTGTATACCTTGCATCTGCAGCCAAGAGTAACGCGGTTTATACCGCATTTTCCCAAGCGAAGATGATGGTACAAGAGCAGCCAGACTTTGATGTCCCTATGCATTTACGTAATGCCCCAACCAAATTGATGTCCGATCTTGGTTATGGTGATGACTATCGTTATGCCCATGATGAAGTAGGGGCGTATGCGCCGGGTGAATGTTATATGCCGGAAGCATTGCAAGGTATCAAGCTATATCATCCTGTCGATCGCGGTGTTGAAAAGCAAATTAAGCAAAAACTTGATTACTTACATCAGCTCGATATTAACAGTCCAAGAAAACGCTATAAATAACGACGGTATTATCAATGAATAATTTAGCATTATACGGTTTTGTGGCACTCGGTGGTGCAACTGGGGCAGTATTACGTACTTTTATAGCTCAAACTGCAACGGCAGTGTTAGGTAAAGGTTTTCCGTACGGCACGCTTATCGTCAATATTTTAGGCTCGTTGTTAATGGGGATACTATTTGCCTTACTCGATGACAACCTGATTGCTGAAACACCTTGGCGACAACTTATTGGTTTAGGTTTCTTAGGTGCACTGACGACATTTTCGACATTCTCGATGGATTCCTTGTTGTTGTTACAAGATGGGCAGTGGTTAAAAGCAGGCCTAAATGTGTCTTTAAACGTATTCGTGTGTATTTTTGTTGCATATTTAGGTATGCGCTTAGTATTTCGAGCATAAAGACCCGTATTTTAAGTATAAAAGCCGTGATGAAAGTGTAAATACACGTTAAAATAATATGTGTTAATAACACCCACAGATATTCCTGACCCAGTGCAAGGAAATCGTACTCAGGTCGAAATAAAACAAGCAGAGTAGGTAAAGAATGTTAGATCCTAAATTTCTTCGAGCAGACTTAGAAGAAGCTAAACAGCGTTTAGCGAGCCGTGGTTTTGAACTAGACGTTGAGACAATTAAATCATTAGAAGAACAACGTAAAGCATTACAGATCCGTACAGAGCAATTACAGAATGATCGTAACGTACGTTCTAAATCCATTGGTAAAGCAAAAGCAAGTGGTGACGATATTCAACCACTTTTAGCGGAAGTTGGTAAATTAGGCGAAGAGCTTGATGCAGCTAAAGCTGAATTAGCTGAGCTACTAACTAGAATTGAAGATATTGCACTATCGCTACCAAACCTACCACATCCATCGGTACCACTAGGTAAAGATGAAGATGAAAATGTAGAGTTAAAGCGTTGGGGTCAGCCAAAAGAATTTGATTTTGAAATTAAAGATCACGTTGATGTAGGCGAAGCACTTGGCGGTCTAGATTTTAAAAACGCAGTTAAAATTACCGGTTCACGCTTCATTGTTATGCGTGGTCAAATTGCCCGTATGCACCGTGCTATCGCGCAATTTATGCTTGATACACACACTGATGTGCATGGTTATACAGAATTGTATGTACCTTACCTTGTGAACTCTGATTCGTTATACGGTACTGGTCAATTACCAAAATTTGGTGAAGATCTGTTCCACACTAAACCTGCAACAGAAGAAGGCCAAGGTTTAAGCCTGATCCCTACTGCTGAAGTGCCAGTAACAAATACAGCGCGTGACACCATCACTGATGAAGCTGATCTACCTGTACGTCTAACGGCGCACACACCTTGTTTCCGCAGTGAAGCAGGTTCATATGGTCGCGATACACGTGGTCTAATTCGTCAACATCAGTTTGATAAAGTTGAGATGGTGCAATTAGCACATCCTGAAAAATCATACGAAGCGCTTGAAGAGATGCGTCAGCATGCTGAAAACATCTTAATCAAGCTTAATCTTCCATACCGTGTAGTTACGCTATGTACTGGTGATATGGGCTTTGGCGCAGCGAAAACATACGATCTTGAAGTATGGGTTCCAGCACAGAAAACATATCGTGAAATCTCTTCAGTTTCTAACTGTGAAGATTTCCAAGCTCGTCGTCTACAGGCGCGTGCGCGTCTTAAAGACAATAAGAAGCCGGTATTGCTACATACACTCAATGGTTCTGGTTTAGCGGTAGGTCGTACACTAGTAGCAATCCTAGAGAACTACCAGTTAGAAGATGGCCGTGTTGAAGTGCCTGAAGTACTGCAAGGTTACATGGGCGGTCTAACGCACCTAGGTTAACCTAGCGTGCTACAGATGGTCGATTAGACTGAGTAACAAATAAAAAAGCCCCGCTTAGTTATGACGATAACTAAGCGGGGCTTTTTTATTTCTGTGTTTATTAGCGAGCTAATGAAAGGCTCTTTTTATAGGCACAGATTACAGGCCTATTTATGACACATTTGCAGACACTCTTTAAAGAGGTTATTTATAGGCATTTGGCTGGTTTAGGTAAGCCGGCTATTTTAGTGGCTTGCTTGGCTGGGCCTTTTGGGAACAGCTTATATAGGTAAATGCTGTTACCTTTATCTGCACCGAGCTTTTTCGCCATCGCTTTCACTAATGCGCGAATAGCAGGGGAGGTATTGTATTCAAGATAGAAATTACGCACGAAAAGCACCACTTCCCAATGAGCGGGGCTCATCTCAATACTTTCTTGTTCGGCAATCAAAGGTGCCAGTGCTTCACTCCAATCACTCGAGTTAAGTAGGTAACCTTGCTTGTCGGTAGCGATCTGTTGTTCGTTGATAATTAACATAGGTTTAAACTAATCGTAAAGGGAAAACAAAAAAGCCTCGTCAAACGAGGCTTTTCACTATTTATAATTACAGTTTAATTGTAATTAGTCATCGCTATTCATAACACCTAGGATTTGCAGTAAGCTAATAAAGATATTATACAGTGATACAAAGATAGTTACCGTTGCAGAAATGTAGCTCGTTTCGCCACCTTTAATGATCGAGCTTGTTTGCATCAAGATAGCACCTGATGAGAACAAGATGAACATTGAACTGATAGCTAGGCTAAGTGCTGGGATTTGTAGGAAGATGTTACCAATCATAGCAACGATTAATACTACAAAGCCTGCTGTCATCATGCCGCTTAGGAAAGACATATCTTTTTTCGTTGTCAGCACGTATGCAGACAAACCAAAGAAAGTAAATGCAGTACCAGCAAAGGCTAATACAACAATGTCACCCATACCTGCACCTATGTACATGTTAATTAATGGGCCAACCGTATAACCTAAGAAACCAGTGAATAGGAATACAAATAAAATACCCATTGAGTTATTACGGTTCTTTTCTGTTAAGTACATTAAACCGTATACACCAACAAGGGTAATGATAAAGCCAGGCGCAGGTAAGTTTAATGTTACTACTGCAGCAGCAATTATCGCTGAAAACGCGAGTGTCATCGCTAATAGCATATAGGTATTTCGAAGTACCTTATTGGTCGCTAGTACGCTTGTTTGCGACTGAGTCTGAATCGTACGTTGTTGCATTGTGTCTGTTCCTTAATAATTAACACTGCCAGTTAGAGTATCAGTATACCCTAAAGTTCCGACATATTATGACAATGTAGTTAATTTATAGTCAAATAAGTTAAAAACAAGCCTTTTGACTTAAAAATTTGATTAATTTTTTAAAACACTTTATCTTTTTTTCAAACTCTGTATTATACGCTCCATTGCTGCGGAGGGGTGGCAGAGTGGCCGAATGCACTGGTCTTGAAAACCAGCAGGGGTTAATAGCTCCTCGAGAGTTCAAATCTCTCCTCCTCCGCCATCTATATAGAGAAGGGCGCTATCTGCAAAGATAGCGCCTTTTTTGCATTTTAGCCTTTATCAGTACTTTTATAACTTTCGTTACCTCTCACAACCCTCATAACTTCTCAGACAAGGAGCATTGCCCGCGTTCTGTATTTGCCTCTACATCTTGTTTTACGATACTACTTAACTCATCTGCGCCGCCAACATAATGCCCGTCTATCCATATCTGCGGTACTGTCACCGGTTGTTTAGGATCGATTAACGGCTTTACTCTCGAGAGCATTTCATAAAGGGCGCGAGGACTGGTGATCACATCATGATAGATGTATTCGATATTCGCTTGTTGTAAGTATGTTTTCGCGCGTTGGCAATGCGGGCAGTTTTGCTTGCCAAAAATGTGCTGACCTGTGATGGGTACTTGTTGGGAATGTGCTTCGATTACGGCTTGGGTTAATACGCCGCGGTTTAATGCGCGACCCTGACTGATCACCTTATCTGCAACCATGACGATAGGGGCATGCCAACCACCTTTAAGCATCGGTTGCCACCATTCATTTAACCAGTCTTTAATTTCTAGCTCGACCGGAATACCACCTAATTCATTTTTTAGGGTATCCAAGACAATATCTTTGGTTAGTGCGCATTCGCCACAAGGGATCTTAATGTGAAAAGGTCCCCAATTACCAGCCCAGCGATAGAGCGTAATTTTGACTGCTTGTTTATCCATGTTGCACCTTTAATGATAAATACCGGTGTTATGTTCGACAGCAGCTTTCTGCTGTTACTTGTTATTGTGTTGTATCGTCGAATTACAGCGCGAAGCGAATGAAAAGTAAACGCTTAAAACGTTTGCTATCAATTTTTAGCTTGTTGATATTTACAAGTCGCCATCATGTCTCTATTATACGCTCCATTGCTGCGGAGGGGTGGCAGAGTGGCCGAATGCACTGGTCTTGAAAACCAGCAGGGGTTAATAGCTCCTCGAGAGTTCAAATCTCTCCTCCTCCGCCATCTATATAGAGAAGGGCGCTATCTGCAAAGGTAGCGCCTTTTTTGCATCTAACGCTTATTCTTTTCCTGACCGTTCGCCTTTCAGTACTCTCGTTTGATACGATCCCAGCACTCTTTCTCAATATTCCACTATTCTATTTTAGTACCTAATTTTAGTACTATCTCATCACCATCAGACCATTGCATGCACTATCATTTTTTAGTGTAGTTGATAGTCATCGAGACTTTACTGATAGAGCTCTCGAATGAGATGTTTTTAAGCACTTATTTTGCTGTGTCGCTAGGAAGTTGATCAAGTTGGTTTTATTTTGTGCGAAGTTTGCAGGCTTTGGATTTTTGCTTTACAAGTCGCCGCTATCTCTCTATTATACGCTCCATTGCTGCGGAGGGGTGGCAGAGTGGCCGAATGCACTGGTCTTGAAAACCAGCAGGGGTTAATAGCTCCTCGAGAGTTCAAATCTCTCCTCCTCCGCCATCTACATAGAAAAGGCGCTGTTCTGATAAAGAACAGCGCCTTTTTGCTATCTGACGATTAGTAAATTCAAAATATTGTCTTACTCAGCTTACTCAGCTTGCTCAAGCAGTGCTGCACGTTGTGCATTCCATAATTTTCGTTGTGCATAATAATAATCCCAAACACACGGACAACAAGCGCCACCGCCACAACAATCATCATCTGCAGGCGGATAGGGTTTTTCTATTAACTGTGGTTGCGGTATTTCCATGGGTTCGTCCTCTTAGCTAACTGTAGACAAAATGTAACATATTTTTAACGGCAAGCAATAAGCAATGCTGGCGAATTAATAAGCGACTGTATTATCAGCGATAAAAATATATATATCGTTTACATATATTTATAAAGTAATTATAGAGTGACCGAAATCTCAGCCTTTCTTAGTAACTAATTGTTATTTTGCCAACTGCACCGCATTTTAGGTTTAAAGTCATAACGTTATTAAATTATTGATATATAATATGATATTATTATTTGGTATAAGCATATTAGCTTATATGGCGAGCGAGATAGCAAAAATAACAACCTATTTTTGACCATCTAAGGTATTATGCTCTATAGAAATTGTATGTATGTGTATGCGGAGATATTCTTTTGATTAATGTATTCCTTGTCGATGATCACGAATTAGTCCGTACCGGAATTCGCCGAATTCTTGAAGATGTACGTGGTATTAAAGTCGTGGGTGAAGTTTCATGCGGAGAGGATGCCGTTCAATTTTGTCGAGACAATCAACCTGATGTGATCTTGATGGACATGAACATGCCAGGTATTGGCGGATTAGAAGCGACACGTAAAATTTTACGAAATAATCCTGATATTAGAATTATCGTGTTAACGATACACACGGAAGAACCTTTCCCAAGCAAAGTAATGCAAGCGGGTGGTGCAGGTTATCTAACTAAAAGTGCAGCACCAGAAGAGGTATTAGGCGCAATTCGTAAAGTGCATAGTGGGCAACGTTATATAGCCCCTGAAATTGCACAGCAAATGGCATTAAGCCAATTTTCATCTGCTGATGAAAGTCCTTTTCAAAGTTTGTCTGAACGTGAGTTACAGATCATGATGATGATTACGAAAGGACAGAAAGTAGTTGATATTGCTGAGCAGCTACACCTTAACTCTAAGACTGTTAATGCTTATCGCTATCGCTTATTCAGTAAGCTTAATATTAACGGTGACGTTGAATTGACTCACTTAGCGATTAGACACGGTATCTTAGATGCAGATACACTATAATTAAGTATTACTTTACTTAATTTCAATTGAGAAAGATGCCTTCGGGTGTCTTTTATTTTATGCCTTCTAAAGAACAATTCAATCATCAAGATTTTTTAAAAACAGTCTCGCACCAGCCCGGTGTTTATCGTATGTATGATCATAAAGATGTGGTTATTTATGTCGGTAAAGCCAAAAATCTACACAAACGTTTAAGCAGTTATTTTCGAGCAACCGTCGATCGTGAAAAAACCCGCGTACTGGTAACGCATATCGCTAATATTGATGTCACGGTAACGCACTCCGAAACTGAAGCCTTGGTACTTGAGCATACCTATATTAAGCGCTATCAGCCGCGTTACAACGTGTCACTGCGTGATGATAAGTCTTACCCTTATATTCTGATTACCGATCACAAACACCCACAGCTAATGTCTATCCGCACGCGGAATAAGCGTAAGGGGCAATATTTTGGTCCTTATCCAAGTGGCAGTGCGGTGCGAGAAAGTCTGCATTTAATGCAAAAACTCTTTCCTGTGCGTCAGTGTGAAGACCGTTATTATCAAAACCGCTCTCGCCCGTGTTTACAATTCCAGCTAAAACGCTGTTTAGGGCCTTGTGTAAAGATGCACAATCCTGATGAGTATGACCAGCAAGTAGCACTTGCAGCGTTGTTCTTGAAGGGTAAAAATATCGATGTCATTAATGAATTAGTGGTTAAGATGGAGCAGGCTAGCCAACAGTTAGATTTTGAAGCCGCGGCACGTTATCGCGATCAAATCCAAGCCCTAAGAACCATTCAAGAACAGCAATATGTAACGTCTGATTTAGGTGAAATGGATGTGATTGGTTTTGCCTTCAAAAATGGCATTGCTTGTGTGCATCTGTTATTCGTGCGATCGGGTAAAGTCTTTGGCAGTCGGAGTTATTTTCCTACCGTGCCTGTAAACACAGATAATAATGAAGTTATTCAAGCATTCTTATTACAGTATTACCTGAATAAAGAAACACAGCAGGCGATCCCAAAAGAAGTACTGTTAACTGAGTTACCTGAAGAACATGAATTAATTGAGGCAAGTTTAAGCCAACTAGCAGGGCGCAAAATAAAGCTGACTAACCCTAAGCGTGGCGATCGTTCTAAGTTTTTAAGGTTAGCGCTTACTAATGCTGAAACAGCATTAACAACTAAGCTAGCAACCAAGAGTACAGTGCTAAACCGCTTTAAAGCGTTAGAGAAAGTACTGAGTTTTGATGGCAAGATCCAACGTATGGAATGTTTCGATATTAGTCATACGGGTGGTGAGCAAACGGTGGCATCGTGCGTGGTGTTTAATCGCGATGGACCGAATAAAAGCGAATATCGACACTTTAATATTAGTGGTATTACCGGTGGCGATGATTACGCGGCGATGGCGCAAGTATTAGAGCGTCGTTTTAAAAAGGCCATTGAAGTGGATAAGATACCGGATATTTTATTTATTGATGGTGGTAAAGGCCAGATGACCCAGGCAGAGCAGGTACTTACTCAGTACGCTGATAACTTTGCCGTTAAACGACCTAAAATAATTGGTATTGCTAAAGGCGTGACCCGTAAAGCGGGCCTAGAAACATTAATTTTGTCCGGCGCATTGGATAACGTGGCTGATACCGAGTTTTATTTACCCAGTGATTCACCGGCATTGCACCTGGTACAGCATATTCGTGATGAATCTCATCGTTTTGCCATTACGGGACATCGTGCCCGTCGGAACAAAGTTAAACGTACTAGCGGGTTAGAAAATATTACTGGGGTTGGGCCGAAACGTCGCCAAGTATTACTTAAATTCATGGGGGGCTTACAGCAATTACGCAGTGCGAGTAGGGAGGAAATTGCAAAAGTACCAGGTATCAGTATTGATTTAGCAGAAAAAATCTATGATTCATTGCATCAATAAGCAAGATATAGGACTATAGAGATGTTTCAATTTCAAAAGCATGAGAATAATGAAAAACATACCCAATATTTTAACTTTGTTTCGCGTGATTTTAATTCCTTTTTTTGTTCTCGCGTTTTATTTACCAATTGAAAATTCGTTTTATATTGCCACGTGGATCTTCTTTATTGCTGGCGTAACCGATTACCTTGATGGTTATCTAGCAAGACGTTGGAATGTATCAAGCAAGCTTGGCGCATTCTTAGATCCTGTTGCAGACAAAATCATGGTGATCACGGCGCTAGTGATGATAGCGGGCGATCACGACCGTATCGCTGCCACCATTGGTGAGCACAGTGCATTATGGGTGATGATCCCTGCGCTGATTATGATTGGCCGCGAGCTGGCTATTTCAGGTTTACGTGAATGGATGGCAGATCTCGGTAAACGTGCGAATGTTGCAGTTGGTAACGCAGGTAAGTGGAAAACCAGTTTGCAAATGATGGCGCTAGGCGGTTTTATTTGGCAACAAGGCCCGTGGATGGTCTATCTTGCGTATTTAGTTTTTTATGCCGCTATGGTGTTAACCGTGATTTCTATGGTGCAGTACTTTTCTGCGGCGTGGGGCGAGTTAACCAGCGAAGATTAAGACATTATTTCTAGTAACCCTATAAGTTGTTTTAGAGTAAGTCGCTATTATGGCGGCATTTAAGCCCTTTTAGTTAAAAAACAGACTGTTTAGGTTGAAACGTAAGCGTTTTGTTCGTTGCCGCTAAAAGGGTGTTGACTCTATTTTTTAGGTCTGTAGAATGCGTCAGCACATAGGGTCTACAGCGGTTTGATAAAATAGCTTAGATGATATGTAAAAGAATTCAGTGCCCGAGTGGTGAAATCGGTAGACACAAGGGATTTAAAATCCCTCGCTTAATAGGCGTGCCGGTTCAATTCCGGCCTCGGGCACCAATTTCTTTTTGTTAGATATAACATTAAACATATGACTTTAAATGTAAAATATGGCGGGTTGGCAGAGTGGCTATGCAGCGGATTGCAAATCCGTGGACCTCGATTCGACTTCGGGACCCGCCTCCATGATTAAAGCTTGAAAGAGCGAGTTTGTTGGTTCTGCACTGGAACGGATAAACTATAAAAATTCAGTGCCCGAGTGGTGAAATCGGTAGACACAAGGGATTTAAAATCCCTCGCTTAATAGGCGTGCCGGTTCAATTCCGGCCTCGGGCACCAATTATTACTAATGCTAGCAATAGTATATCTCGCTAAGATGTAAAATTAGCACCCTGTATTAGCAACGAAAATTGTGATGGCAGGATATGGCGGGTTGGCAGAGTGGCTATGCAGCGGATTGCAAATCCGTGGACCTCGATTCGACTTCGGGACCCGCCTCCATGATTTAAGCTTGAAAGAGCAAGTTTATTGGTTCTGCACTGGAACGAATAAACTATAAAAATAATTCAGTGCCCGAGTGGTGAAATCGGTAGACACAAGGGATTTAAAATCCCTCGCTTAATAGGCGTGCCGGTTCAATTCCGGCCTCGGGCACCAACTAATACTTAAATAGTGTATATCGCTAAGATATAAAATTAGCACTCTGTGTTAACAATTAATTTGTCATCACAGTATATGGCGGGTTGGCAGAGTGGCTATGCAGCGGATTGCAAATCCGTGGACCTCGATTCGACTTCGGGACCCGCCTCCATATTCTAAATGTAAATTGATTATAAATACCCTAACCAGCTGATGCTGGTTTTTTTGTATCTAAAATTTAGCCTCCAAAAATACTTACAGCTGATAAATGCAGGATACAGCATGCAATGCTATGTTTGTGTTATATAAAATTACAAATTGAGTACTGCATGACAGATCAAGGAATGATACTTCAGCTATATAAAATACTCTTCACCACCACATTATTGCTCAATAGCACTCATATTAGCGCTGAAGAAGTAATACCTAGTCCTGCTGCGCCTGAAGACGTCGTTATCACTTCTACGCCCGTAAATGAAGTATCTATTGTGACCGTTACAAATAGTAGTTGGGAAGATAAAAACCTGCCTTATAGCGTTTACGCACAGCCATATAAAATTTCACTGTTTGATACAGCCAATGGCGAAGATGGCGAACGGCTATGGTCACAAACTAAATCTGTGGCTTGGTATGGTGTTGGTGTTGCGGGGTTTTTAGCGGTATTGCCAAGTGATATTACCAATTGGGAAACGAGTGATGAACGGCTAGCTGAAAAGTGGTGGGACAATGTACGAGAGGGACCTGTTTGGGATCGGGATGTGTGGTACATCAATTACATCGGCCATCCTTATTTTGGTGGCGTGTATTACCAGTCAGCGCGTAAATCAGGCTACCGACAGTGGGATGCTTTTATTTATTCAGCGCTGATGTCTACTTTCTATTGGGAATATGGTATCGAAGCATTTGCTGAAATACCTGCACTACAGGATCTGGTTGTCACGCCTGTGCTTGGTTGGGTGTACGGTGAGTGGGCGTTTAATCAGGAAAAAGACATTATCCAGGGCGGTGGCACAGTCTGGGGTTCTGAAGCGCTTGGCAGTACAGCGTTATTCTTCCTTGACCCTGTAGACAGTATAGGCCATGGCATTAACCAGTTAGTGGGTAAACAGGTGGTTATAGCGGGTACTGGCTATGTAGGAATTCAAGAAGTTAGCTTACCGAATGGCAGCTCGGAAACTCAGGTTAAAATCAATCTCAGATACGCGATGGGTAGTGGTAAAGGCAATTCGACCAAGGCGCGTAGTGATATGTATAATGCTGCAGGCGCTGACGATCCGGTTGATTT
Organism: Moritella sp. Urea-trap-13; assembly: GCF_002836355.1. Lineage (NCBI taxonomy): Bacteria > Pseudomonadati > Pseudomonadota > Gammaproteobacteria > Alteromonadales > Moritellaceae > Moritella > Moritella sp. Urea-trap-13. The sequence goes on along the minus strand of NZ_PJCA01000001.1, from coordinate 241,425 downwards.
TGGTATTGTTGGTTTTTCTGCTGGTTATGCTTATCTTAATTTGGATGATGAGTGGGGGCTTGAAAATGGCTGGGCACCGATATTCAGTCTCGGTCTTTACTTTAGCCCCGAGTTTTCGTCGCGTCTAAGTTATAGTCGTGGTGAAATGAAAGAGAAAACCAGCGCAGAGCATATTGTTTATGAGAACTATAGCGTTGATATGCAGTATTACTTCAATGCGGATAACGATTTACGTCCTTATATCAATATTGGCTTAGGTGAGGCACTCAAGGATCAGGATCGAGATATTAAAACATTCCAGGGTAATGCAGGCGTTGGCATATATTACAAACTAGATCGTAATTGGGCTCTGCAATTTGATTGGCAACATTATTATGGTACTAAGTTTTCAGCCAATGATGATTTAGCCAGTGGCCAGGTTATTTACCGCTTTGGTAATGGTGAGCGTTAGAACTAACGCCTTGTATACATTATAATTGCGCGAAATATGCTAAATAGGTTGTTTTTAAATCAGTTGCTTTAAATCGATTGATATTCTATTGACTCATTATTAGAATCAAGTAAAGTGTACCTCGTTCTCAAGGCAAAGCCTTAGACACAAATTTAATTGATTAGTTTTGCACTGAAAACTGATTAATAAAAAATTCAGTGCCCGAGTGGTGAAATCGGTAGACACAAGGGATTTAAAATCCCTCGCTTAATAGGCGTGCCGGTTCAATTCCGGCCTCGGGCACCAATATTTTATAAAAAAACCAGCTATAGCTGGTTTTTTTATGTCTGTAATTTAGTTAATCCTTATTCATGCCCTGATTTATCATCATCTTCTATACCACTGAAATTCCAAGTTATTATTCGTAAAATAAAGGTTTAACGGTTTTATGTCTGCTATTGTTTACAGATGCAGCTTAATTATATTTTTATTCGTTATATTATTTTATTAAACCATACGTATAATGCGGTCTTTATTTCATCATATAGTATTTTATAGGCCGTAGTGAAGAGTCAAAGGCAAAGTAAGTCTGCGGGATTTACGTTAATCGAATTAGTCATTGTTATTATCGTTTTGGGCGTGTTAGCGAGTGTCGCTTTACCTAAATTTATGAATCTTCAGCGCGATGCTAAAATTTCGACATTATCAGGTATTGCGGGGCAGCTAGAAGATCAGAGTAAGATAGCTTTTCTAAAAGCACAGTTGGATAATATACCAATTAGTGATGACTGTTCGTATGACTGTAATGGCCACCCTTATTGGGATATTGGCCTTGGGCATTATTTTATTAATACCGTTGATGGTACAAAGTTGTATATCGAATGGGGATATCCACTTTATAGCAGGGTTGAAAATGATATTGTCACAAATGCTAATTTTAAATCTGCGATGGGGTTAATTGATAGCCAGTTTGTTTTTGTCGATGGTTACCCTTTGAAGATAATACCTCGTCAATGGGCTAATAAGCTGCAAGAAATAGAGCTGGGTCATTATAAGTGTCACGTTGAATACCGTTCAGCCGATTCTCTCGAGGGTAATGATATTACGATTGTTTCTGATGATTGCTAGATGAACAATTAGCGCTTATTTTCAACCATTTGATTTATGTTTAATATTTTGTATTGACTCGATATTAGAATCAGGTAAAGTAAGCGCATATCCGGTTAGGCAGCAGCTTAACAGTTTATCACTCAGCCCGAGTGGTGAAATCGGTAGACACAAGGGATTTAAAATCCCTCGCTTAATAGGCGTGCCGGTTCAATTCCGGCCTCGGGCACCAAATTTAGAAAAAGGCTTACCTAACGGTAAGCCTTTTTTGCTTTCTGACGTTTAAAATAATCCTTGTCTCTTTAAACTATAGTGATATATGATATGTAATTATCTTTTTATGATTAATTATATTCTATGCTAGTTCGGTTGATGCGATATTTTATTCTGCTGTTTGTTATAGTTTTGGGCTTTAATGCTCAGGCTAGTACACAGGTAGAATTATCGGAAATACCGTTGTCATCATTCGCACCAGCATCTTTACTGGTTAACGTGAATGAAGATAATAGCGTTAGCCAAGATCTCGGTGAATCAGAACAACCGCCAATTTCATCGAAAACACGCCATAATTATGAATTTACGTTAACGGAAACCTCCCGTTATAGCAGTACTGGTCGTTTAGTGTTGAACAACCCTGAACCGGACTATCAAGTCGAAATTGAATTATCGATCCCACCATCACCGTCTTTTGTGATCGGCTATGCGGTCAATTTTAATCTCTATCAATACTGGTTAACGAGTACGTCCTTTTCTAAGTCACGCATATCAGGCTGGAAAGACAGTAATCTATTATATTCTCATCGCCTTTACCCCGCTGTTATTACATCTGCTTAGACAGAAATGTAAGTATTAAACATACTGCTTTTTTGTTGCCTTTATCTGTTTATCTATCCTAGTTTCACGAGCGCGTTAAATAACGCTATTGTCAGGATATATAAGCAAGTTAATCACCAATATGCCTGCACTTTATGTGTTTACTTTATATAAATACGTTATGTAAGTTCTTTATATCGGAACTTTAAACAAACACTTTATATACGCACTTTATGTAGACATGGGCATTGATGGACAGCTATCAAATGACAAGAAAATCAAATACAAAAGTACCACGTAAACTACTTAACCACTATGCTGGTTGGAAATACGTGGCCTTGATCTGCACACTCTTATTGATGTTACTCAGCGCAATTCCAACCTTATATGGTGAATATCCAGCGTTGCAAATTAATCACCAACAAGCATCAAAAACTGCTATTTATACGCTTAAGCAAACCCTTGAAAATAATGATATTACAGTGACGCGTATCGATCAAGAGGTCGATAAAACCACTATTGTACTGGCAGAAGGTAGTACCCAAACCCGCGCTAAGGCGATACTTGAAAGCATTTTACCTGCAGATGATGATATTACCTTAGCCTTGGTTTCTGCTGCACCGTCTTGGCTACAGAACATGGGAATGAAGCCGATCAAATTAGGCTTGGATTTACGTGGTGGTGTGCAGTTCTTGTTAGATGTTGATATGGAACCGGTGTTCAATATCAGAGCCCAGCAGTTACTGGATAACTTACGTGTTGATTTTCGTGACCAAGGTTTACGTGGCGTCAGGATCAGTATTGATCGCGATAATCGCCTGCAGCTGAACTTGCCAACGGATGAAGCCAAAGTCGCATTGTTAAAACGGATGAAAACCACTTATCCACAATGGAAAGTAACGCAAAGTTCGGGATTGTTCGTTGAAGTGAGCATGCCGCAAGCTGAAAAAACCGACATCGTTAATTTAACCGTGCAGCAGAACTTACAAACAATGCGCAGTCGTATTGAAGAGTTAGGCATTACCGAGGCGATGGTACAGCGCCAAGGCGAACATCGCATTCGTATTGAATTACCGGGTGTACAAGATCCGGCTACGGCTAAAAATGTGATTGGTGCTACAGCCAGCCTTGCGTTTCATGAACTTAAATCAATCAATAGTGGCAGCATGGTCGTTAGTAATAATGACGGTGCACCAATACGCATTGCCCGTGACGCTATATTAGGTGGCGAGCATATTATTGATGCACGGGCCAGTGTTGGTGAAATGGGTGCTGCTCAGGTAAATATCACCTTAGATAATGCTGGTGGCAAGAAAATGTCTGACTTCACCAAGCATAATATTGGTAAGCCAATGGCAACGCTTTACAGCGAGTACAGCCGCAATACCGATGGTTCAACTAAAAAAACCAATAACGTTATTAGTGTCGCTACTATCCAAGCACAACTCGGTAGCCAGTTTAGGATCACGGGTGCGGGTAACATGGCTGACGCCCAAGAGTTAGCGTTATTATTGCGTGCAGGTTCGTTAACAGCGCCAGTGACAATTGTTGAAGAAAGAACCATTGGTCCTTCATTGGGTGCCGAAAATATTCAAAATGGCTTTTCAGCACTGGCACTTGGGTTAGGATTAACCTTGGTATTTATGGCGCTGTGGTATCGCCGCTTAGGCTGGGTAGCGAATGTGGCCTTATTGGCTAATGTCATCATGCTATTTGGTTTATTAGCTTTGATCCCTGGTGCGGTATTAACGCTACCTGGCATTGCAGGGTTAGTACTGACGGTCGGTATGGCTGTTGATACCAATGTACTGGTGTTTGAGCGAATTCGAGACAAATTACGTGAAGGGCACTGTTTCGCACAAGCCATTAATAGTGGTTTTGATAGTGCGTTTAGCACCATTGTTGATGCCAACATCACTACCTTAATTATTGCTGTGGTGCTGTATTCAATTGGCCAAGGGCCAGTACAAGGTTTTGCGTTAACACTTGGTTTAGGTATTTTGACCAGTATGTTTACTGGGATCATCGTATCACGCGCTTTAATTAATAAAATATGGGGTCGTGATACTCGTCATGACTTGAAGGTATAGTAATGATGACTATCAACATAAACAATAGCAACAAAAACAAAAACTACAGTAAATTACGTTATATCAGCAGTGCTATGTCGGTTATTTTCATGCTCATTGCGATTGGTTTTATCAGCGTTAATGGCTTGAATTGGGGGCTGGATTTTACCGGTGGTGTGATCACCGAAATACAACTTGATCCGAGCATTACCATGAGCGAGATCTCACCGTTATTACAATCGGCATTGGATCAAAATGTCAGTGTTATTGAAGGCGGAGACGTGGGCCGCTGGATCTTACGTTATGCAGAGCCTGCTGCTGGCATGAGTATTCCGGATATTACTGATGTACTGGCGCCATTAGCAACCAATATTGAAGTATTAAATACCAGCATTGTCGGTTCTCAAGTTGGTGAAGAGTTGGCGGAACAGGGGGGGCTGGCACTGTTAGTGTCGATGTTATGTATCATGGCGTATTTAAGCTATCGCTTTGAATGGCGCTTGGCATCGGGGGCGTTATTTGCCTTGGTCCATGATGTGTTATTTGTGCTTGGTGTGTTTGCTGCTTTGCAACTTGAGTTTAACTTGACCGTGTTTGCGGCGATATTAGCGATTATCGGTTATTCATTAAATGATTCAATTATTATCGGCGATCGTATCCGCGAGTTACTTATTCTAAAACCCACGTTAGCGATTGCAGATGTGAATAACCAAGCTATTTCGGCAACAATATCACGCACTTTAGTGACATCGGGCACTACATTGATGACTGTTTCAGCATTATGGTTGTTGGGAGGAGGACCTTTGGATGGTTTCTCTATCGCGATGTTTATTGGTCTGATTGTCGGTACTTGGTCATCGATAGCGGTAGCGACGACATTACCGGAATTTTGGGGACTCAATGCCAGCCATTACCAAGTTATTGAGTTGAAAGAGGAGTTTGGCGAAGGTTAGTGAACTGCCGTCGTCGGTAACTATGACGGATAACTATAGCGTATGGGGTAGGCTAATTCCCATGCGCTTATCTGTAATTGACGGATCTAGCTGTAGATATTGTGATATAGCACTGACTATTTTTATTCTAGCTTCTAATTAATTCTTGTGACTGTTTCATCTTGATTTAGGAATGTGTACTATACCCATGTCAATTAATTGGCGGAGGTTGGTTTTTGACACACTTTAACAGTTAATCGTTAAGGTGATTAATTTCTTTAAGTTTAAGTAAGGTTTAGCACAGGCTGTAATATGGATACTACGAAGTCAGTTTTTGTAATTGATGAGAATATTGAACGCAGACAAAATTTAGAAACGATCTTGTCTTTTCTTGGCGAAGGCTGGCAGAGTTTCGATTCTCATATCGACATCAGTGCGAAGATCGATCTTGCTGCAAATAGCGTTATTGTGTCTTCAGAAAGTTACTCAGAAAAGGATTTAGCCGCGTTATTTGATGCCAATCCAATGAACCCATTTTTAACCTTTGGTGCGCAAGAAAAAGCATCAGAGCAAGGTAATTTAGTCGGCCATATCGAACTGCCTTTATCTTATCAGCAACTGACACTGTTACTCGGACGTTGTCAATCTTATCGTCAATGTGTGGCGAGTAAGCTTGGTCAATCACCCTCGACATCAAAAGCGCTCATTAAGCAATTAGTTGGTCGTGGTGATGCCATCCAAAGTGTCCGTCACTTGATCACGCAAGTCGCGACCAAGGGCGCAAATGTATTAGTATTGGGTGAATCCGGTACCGGTAAAGAAGTGATTGCCCGTTCCATCCATGATGCGTCATCACGTAGCGATGGTCCATTTGTACCGGTTAACTGCGGTGCAATTCCGGCTGAATTGTTAGAAAGTGAATTATTTGGTCATGAAAAAGGTGCATTTACCGGCGCATTTTCAGCGCGTAAAGGCCGCTTTGAACTCGCTGGCGGTGGTACATTATTCCTTGATGAAATTGGTGATATGCCGCAGCCAATGCAAGTGAAATTATTACGCGTGTTGCAAGAGCGTGTTTTTGAGCGCGTGGGTGGCAGTAAAGCCATTAAAGCCGATGTACGGGTTATTGCTGCAACACACCGTAATTTAGAAAAAATGATCACCGACGGTGAATTCCGTGAAGATCTATTTTACCGTTTGAATGTATTCCCAATTGAAAGTCCGGCACTGCGAGAGCGCCCTGATGATATTCCATTATTGATTCAAGAGTTATTACGTCGCCACGAAGTAGAGCATGATGCCACGATCTTATTTACTCAGCGTGCGATGGAATCGTTAATGCAACATTCATGGCCAGGTAATGTACGTGAGTTATCAAATCTGATTGAACGTCTACTTATCATGACTGCAGGTAATATCGTTGATATTGGCGAGTTACCGGCTAAATATCGTTATAATGATGATGGTGAAGTTCAACTGCATAGTCATGAGGTTCCCAGTGAGTTAGCCGAGCGTGATGCTATCTCTGCTATGTTCAGCGATGAAATTTTTGCGAACGTAGAAGAAGAGCCGCAAGAAGATGGCTTTTTTTCAATGCCAAGTAGTTTGCCAGAAGCAGGTGTTAATCTGAAAGAGATGTTGGCTGAATTTGAAATTGATATGATCAAGCAAGCGTTAGATCAACAGGCACATGTGGTGGCTCGGGCTGCTGACCAACTGGGTATGCGCCGCACAACCTTGGTTGAAAAAATGCGTAAGTATGGATTGCAGAAAGAAGCTTAAATAAAAAGTAGCAAACACAAAGCTCAACATGATGTTGGGCTTTTTGCTTTTTAATAAACGGTTAAAGTTATTAATTTCAATGTATTACGAGGTTATTATTATTGGCACACTAAATGCATTATTAGGTGTGAGTCAATTTTTTAGCGGAGTACTACCATGGTACAAGAATCTTATCCCGGCGAATTAGCAGCACTACGAGCACACAAAGATCGTAGCAAAAAGTTAGTAGAAGCACTGCCGTCTGGGTTGGTCATTCTTGATGGCAACGGTATTGTCATTGAAGTCAATAAAGTTGCTATTCAATTACTGGGAGAGCCGCTAATGGGGTCGCGTTGGATGGATGTTATTCAACGTGCATTTACCCCGAAAGAAGACGATGGTCATGAAGTTTCATTGAAAAATGGCTGTAAAGTACAACTTTCTATTACCACGCTTGGTTCTCAGCCTGGGCAATTAATTATGTTAACGGACCTAACCTATACACGTCATTTACAAGAACGTGTCAGCCATATGAAGCAATTGTCGTCATTAGGTCGTATGGTAGCGTCATTAGCACATCAAATCCGCACACCATTATCGGCGGCATTATTATACGGTTCTAACCTGGCTAATCCCAATCTACCACCGGCGTCAAGACAGCGCTTTCAAAGCAAACTTATTCAGCGTCTTAATGATCTAGAAAACCAGGTTAATGACATGCTGCTGTTTGCACGCACCGGTAAAGATTTAGTGGTTGAAGAGATCTCGCTACAAAATTTATTAGTCCAAGTACAAGCGGGTAGTGAAGCGATGATGTTGCAGACCAACAGTCGAATGCAAGTGACACTGCCGGAACCGGATTTGTTAATTTTAGCTAATCGCAATGCACTCTCTAGCGCGATTGGTAACTTAATACAAAATGCCTTACATGCTTGTGGTCAAGGCGCAAGTCTAGCGATATCTGCAGTACGCTCCGGTGATGACGACGTGGCGATTATTGTTACTGACGATGGTCCTGGTATCGCCAAACATATGCAAGCACAAATTTTAGAACCTTTCTTCACCACTAAATCACAAGGTACAGGTCTTGGCCTTGCCGTCGTGCAAAGTGTAGTCAAAGCCCACCAAGGCAGTTTGAAGTTAGACTCAACTGAAGGTGAAGGCAGTAGTTTTAGTATAATCGTACCGCTACATCGCGTAGCAGAACCGCAACCAATGGTAATAGGTGGATAATAGTATGTCCCATTCTCAAATTCTTGTTGTTGAAGATGATTTAGGTCTCCGTGAAGCCTTGGTTGATACCTTATTAATGGCTGGTTACGAATGTGATGAAGTTGATAGTGGCGAAGGCGCCCTGATTGCATTAGCTAAAAAAGCCTATGATATGGTCGTGAGTGATGTCCAGATGGGTGGCATGAGCGGGTTAACATTACTGCATAACATTAAACAAAAACACCCTGATTTACCTGTGTTGTTGATGACGGCTTATGCCAAAGTTGATGATGCGGTCACCGCAATGCGTAATGGTGCTGTGGATTACATCGGTAAGCCGTTCTCGCCAGAAGTATTGATTAATCAGGTGGGTCGTTATGTGCCACCACAAAAAGAAGTGAAACGTACCCCTTGTTATGGTGATGTAAAAACCGAGCAGTTGTTAAACTTGGCACGTAAAGTCGCTAAGTCAGATGCCACTGTGATGGTGACAGGCCCAAGTGGTACTGGTAAAGAAGTATTATCGCGTTATATTCATGATAACTCGATGCGTTTCGATGGTCCGTATGTGGCGATAAACTGCGCGGCGATCCCTGATAATATGCTCGAAGCAACCTTGTTCGGTTATGAAAAAGGCGCATTTACTGGCGCGATCCAAGCGTGCCCAGGTAAGTTTGAACAAGCGCAGAACGGTACCATCTTACTTGATGAAATTTCAGAAATGAATTTAGCCCTGCAAGTGAAACTACTACGGGTATTACAAGAACGTGAAGTTGAGCGACTCGGTAGTCGTAAAACCATTAAACTTAATGTGCGTGTCATTGCCACCAGTAACCGCAATATGAAGCAAGCGGTAGCGAACGGTGATTTTAGAGAAGATTTATATTATCGTTTAAATGTATTTCCATTAGCCTGGTTACCATTGACTGAGCGTAAAGGTGATATTTTACCGATTGCCCAGCATTTATTAAAATTACACTGTAAACAAAACAACATTCCGACACTCGAGTTACTCGATTGTGCGAAAACTAAATTACAGATCTACCACTGGCCAGGTAATGTACGTGAGCTAGACAATGTGATCCAACGCGCGATGATTTTAGCGGTTGATGGACAGGTTAAGACTGCAGATCTGATTTTAGAAGATTTCTCCGCCGCTGACTTTACATTATCGACTGAAGAAGGCTTGGCGCCACAACTGCAGGTTAAGACTGAAATACCAGTGCGAAGTGTCACAATGCCAACAGAACCTTTAGGTAACGAATTACGTCAGCAAGAATATCAAATTATTTTGGAAACCTTGATTGGTTGTCACGGCGTGCGTAAGGACGTATCAGAGAAACTCGGTATTAGTCCGCGCACCTTACGTTATAAATTAGCGAAAATGCGTGAGCAAGGAATTGAAATTCCAGCTTGATCACCTGTTAGTACTCTCTTAAGGCCGCAATTTATTGAAATTGCGGCCTTTTTTATTGGCATGACAATTGCTTTAATTGATTAGGTAAGAAATTAGTCGGGTAGGTCAAAAATATGACAACAAGGATAATCAATGAATATCGCAGCCAATAATCTTTACTCTGAAATGCAAAGCATGTCGTTACAGGCGACTAAATTTGAAGCAGATCCAACTGCCGTAAAAGCGCCAAGCACGACATCGGCTAATTTTGGTGATATGTTGCAGCAAGCAATGGAAAATGTGAACGGATTACAACAGACTACAGGCGATTTACGCACCCGATTTGATCAAGGAGATCGCAGTGTGTCCCTAAGTGATGTTATGATAGCCTCGCAAAAATCTGGGGTAGCTTTCGATGCTACTGTTCAGGTTCGTAATAAATTGATCGAATCTTATAAAGAAATAATGAGCATGCCTGTTTAATCTCGGGTAAAGGAGTACTGCTGTGGCTGATACAGCTTCAAATACAGGTATCGCAAATAACAACGATATGGGTAATGATCTAGCGCAATTAGATGAGAATGAACAGAAAAGCTCAGCATTTGGTTTTTTTTCTAATTCCGATATCTTACGTCAAATTATTCTCATTCTGGCATTAGCGATATCGCTAACTTTAGTGGTATTTATTTTACTTTGGGGTAAAGATCCTGAAATGCGTCCGTTAGGCACGTATCAAACAGCTGAGCTTATTGAAACCCTCGAATTTTTAGACCTACAGAAAATAGAATATAAAATTAGTGGTGATACTGTGTCTGTACCAGCAGAGCAATATCAAGACATTAAACTTAACTTACGCCGTTCAGGATTAACCACGACACAATTACAAGGTGACGATATCTTAATGAAAGATATGGGCTTTGGTGTCAGTCAGCGGGTTGAACGAGAACGTTTGAAACTCGGTCGTGAACGTCAAATCTCACGCGCATTAGAAGAATTTAAACATGTGTCAAAGGCACAGGTTCTACTGGCGATCCCAAAAGAAAATGTATTTGCGAAGCGTGAAAAGAAACCCAGCGCAACCGTGGTATTAACGGTACGTAATAGTGGCGCTATTTCTCAAGAAAATATTGACTCTATGGTGCAATTGGTTGCGTCTGCCGTACAAGGTTTAGAACCAACACGCGTCACATTAACCGATCAAAATGGCCGTTTACTTAACTCCGGCAGCCAAGATATGCTGGCTGCACAAGGTCGACGTGAATTTGAAATGGTGCAAAATCACGAACGTGAGTACCGCGAAAAAATTGATTCAATTCTTATTCCTATCCTAGGAGTAAGTAACTATACCGCTGAAGTTGATGTATCCATGGACTTTAGCGTGACAGAGCAAACCCAAAAACGTTTTAACCCAGATTTACCCGCAGTGCGTAGTGAAATGTTACTTGAACGTCAATCACTCGGTAATGGTAATCAAGGTATCCCGGGTGCATTAACCAATCAACCGCCATTGGATGCTGACATTCCAGAAGAAGCGGGGGCGGGTAATGCCGCTGCACGTCCAATTGGTCAGTCGCAAAAAGAATCAACCCGAAACTATGAACTCGATACCACGATTAGCCATACCAAGTCACAAAGCGGTATTATTCAACGTTTAAGTGTCTCGGTTGCGGTCGATTACATTAACAGTACTGGCGCTGACGGTACCTTGGTGAGAGAGCCACGTAGCCAAGCTGAAATAGCCAGTATCCGCCGGATATTACAAGGTGGTGTTGGTTTTAATGTCAATCGTGGTGATAGTTTAGAAGTCGTTGCTATTCCTTTTAATCGTCCCGAATTAGCCGCGATGGCAGCGTTGCCAATCTGGGAAGAAGAGTGGTTCTGGCGGGCAATTCGTATTGTCGCTAGCTTGATTGTGATCGTGGTCTTAATCATGGCAATTATCCGTCCAATGATTAAACGTCTAATCAACAATGACGTTGAAGACGACAATGAAGATTTAGATTTAGGTATTAGCGCGATTGAAAATGATGAAGACATGCAATTGCTTACCGCCGATGCCGATGGTGATACTGACTTTGCGATGCGCAGTGGTCATTTACAATTACCTAATTTACATAAAGATGAAGACTTGCTAGAAGCGGTGCGTGCACTTGTTGCCAACGAACCAGACTTAACTGCGTTAGTGATAAAAGAATGGATGATAGAAGATGCCTAATTCGAATAAACAAGTAGCAACGACCGAGAAGTTCGATGCGAGTACCTTAACCGGCATTGAACGTTCGGCGATATTAATGTTGAGTCTGAATGAAGGTGATGCTGCCACTATTTTTCGCCAATTAGAGCCAAAACAAGTACAACGCTTGGGTATGGCAATGGCATCGATGAAAGATTTTTCACAAATTAAAGTTGCTGGTGTACACCGCGCGTTCATTGATGATATTCAAAAATTCACTAATATTGGTGTGGGTAGCGAAGACTTCGTGCGTAACGCCTTAACGGCAGCGCTGGGTGCTGATAAAGCCGGTAACTTGGTTGATCAAATCATCATGGGCAGTGGCGCTAAAGGTCTTGATTCATTGAAATGGATGGATGCACGTCAGGTGGCGAATATCATTCATAATGAGCATCCTCAGATCCAAACTATTGTATTGTCTTATTTAGAACCTGAGCAGTCAGCTGAAATTTTATCGCAATTCCAAGATAAAGTGCGGATCGACTTAATGATGCGTATTGCGAATCTCGAAGAAGTACAACCCGCGGCACTGCATGAATTAAACGAGATCATGGAGAAACAGTTTGCTGGTCAATCTGGCGCGCAAGCAGCGAAGATGGGTGGTCTGAAAGCAGCTGCCAATATTATGAACTACCTCGATACCAATATTGAAGGTCAGTTAATGGATGCAATTCGTGAGTCTGACGAAGAGATCAGCCAGCAGATCCAAGACCTTATGTTTGTATTTGAAAACCTTATCGATGTTGATGACCGCGGTATTCAAGCCTTGCTGCGTGAAGTGAGCCAAGAGCAATTACAAAAAGCACTTAAAGGAACTGATGATCAGCTTAAAGATAAGATCTTTAAAAACATGTCAAAACGTCAAGTTGAAATGTTGGAAGACGATCTTGAAGCAATGGGCCCTATTCGTGTTAGTGAAGTTGAATCGGCACAGAAAGAGATCTTATCCATTGCGCGACGCTTAGCTGACAGCGGTGACATCATGTTAGGCGGAGGCGGTGGTGATGACTTCTTATAAACCCATGGCCGTTGCTGGAATACTGGTATGACGGATAGTTTGAAATCCAATACCCCACCTTTTGCAGGTGGTGATGAATATGAAATAGAAGATTGGTATTTACCTGAGTTTGAGAACACCCAAGCGGCAGCGCTTAATACTAATGCACTGGGCATGAAGCATGATTGGTACGAAGGTAAGCCGAGTCACGAAGAGATTGAGGATATTGAACCTCAGCCAATGACGGCTGAAGAGCTTGATGCAATACGCCAAGCGGCTTATGACGATGGTTTTTCTGAGGGTAAAGAACAAGGTTATCAAGATGGCTTCACTAGTGGGTCGGCGGAAGGGCTTAGCCAAGGTGAAAGTGAGGGCCTCGCGCAAGGACTGGCACAAGGATTAGCAGAAGGCCAGCACCAGGTGTTAGAGAAAGTAGCAGCGTGGGAACAGCTGCAAACACACATGCACGCACCTTTAGCGGCGGTTAATAGCGAAGTCGAAAGTGAATTAATTCGTGTCGCAACAGGCTTAGCAGAAGAGTTAATTAAGGCCGAAGTCACTTTTAATCACGACATCTTGCTACAAACATTAAAACTAGCACTGGCTGCATTACCTGTGCTTGAGCAAAAAATTACCATTACATTACACCCAGATGATTTAGCCGTGATTAATGAATACTACGCCGCCGAAGAATGCGAAAAACGTGGTTGGGTATTAATCTCAGAGCCGATGATGAAACAAGGTGATCTGGTTATTAACAATGAAGTATCCTCGGTAGAACTGTTAATGGAACAGCGTATCAAACAGATGATGCGTCAATTTCTTATTGCCAATAAACCGGGTGCTTAATGACCGAATTACTAACTCGATTACAACAATTAAAAACCGCTTCGTTGGCGAACAAACCAACCGTCGCGGGCAAGCTGACTCGCGTTGTGGGCTTGACTCTCGAAGCCGTTGGTTGCCGCGCTGCAATTGGCAGTTTGTGCTCTGTCGAAACCGATAACGGTTTGATGGATGCCGAAGTTGTCGGTTTTGATGGTGATAAATTATTCTTAATGCCCAGTGAACAGGTCACCGGTATTATCCCTGGAGCCAAAGTTACACCGCTTAATGAAACTCAAGGTATCCCAGTTGGTATGGAACTACTTGGACGAGTATTAGATGGTGTTGGCAAGCCAATTGACGGTAAAGGCGAGATCATCACCGGGCAAACCACGTCTTTTACTGCTAAACGTATTAATCCATTGTCACGTAAACAAATATCCAAACCACTGGATGTCGGTGTTAAAGCCATTAACGCCATGCTAACCGTAGGTCAAGGTCAACGTATGGGACTGTTTGCTGGTTCTGGTGTCGGTAAGAGTGTGCTGTTAGGCATGATGACGCGGGGCTCAACGGCGGATGTTGTTGTGGTTGGTTTGATTGGTGAACGTGGCCGCGAAGTAAAAGAATTTATTGAAGAGATCCTCGGTGACGAAGGACGTGCGCGTTCCGTCGTTGTCGCAGCACCTGCGGATGCCTCTCCTTTGATGCGTCTGAAAGGGTGTGAAACAGCATTAGCCATTGCAGAATACTTCCGTGACCAAGGTTTAAATGTCTTACTGTTAATTGATTCGTTGACACGTTTTGCCCAAGCCCAACGTGAAATTGCCTTAGCCGTCGGTGAGCCGCCAGCAACCAAAGGTTATCCGCCATCGGTTTTTGCAAAACTACCGCAGCTGGTGGAGCGAGCAGGTAATGGCAGTGAAGAACAAGGCTCTATTACCGCGTTCTTTACCGTACTCACCGAAGGTGATGATCTACAAGATCCGATTGCCGACGCATCACGCGCCATTCTTGATGGTCATATTGTATTATCACGTGACTTAACGGATGCGGGGCATTACCCTGCGATTGATATTGAAAAGTCTATTAGTCGTGTTATGCCGATGGTCACCAGTGATTTTCATCAAGCCGCCGCACGTGGTTTTAAGCAAGCGTACTCGTTATACCAACAGAATAAAGATCTGGTGGCTATTGGTGCGTATAACCAAGGCGCAGATGCTAAAATTGACCGCGCCATTCGCTTAAAACCCGCGATGGACCAATTCTTACAGCAAGGAATGAAAGAAGTTATTCCGTTTTCACAATGTGAAGAAATGCTGACTGCCATCGCGCCGCATTTAGGCGTGGCAGCCCCATAATGAAACAGTGTCAATAATATGTCTAATACCGCGTTAGAGCGTGTTCACCAGCAGCTTACAGAGCAAGAGAAATATGCCGCCAGAGCATATGCACTGATCCAACAAGATGCAGTACGTTATCATACCCAAATGCAACAACTGAGTGATTATCGTAAACAATATCTGCAAAAGTTTACCGACAAAGGTGCCGAAGGTATCTCGGGTGATAGTTATGCGCACTATCATAACTTCATGAAAAAACTAGAACTGGCCGAGTTTGAGCAAAAGCAAGCACTCGACAATATCCAACAAACCGTCAATAACAAGCATCGAGATTGGATGGAGATCCGCAAGAAACGTGATGCCCTGGGTTTGTTGTTGGATAAGCGTAAAACCGCTGCGCAACTTATCGAACATCGCCGCGAGCAAAAAGAGTTAGATGAGTTTTCTAACTTCCAATACTTCAAGCGTAAAAATAACCGCTAAACGCACGCAAGAGCATAATCTGGCGTGAATTTTGCAGTTGTATTCGCTATAACTTCTTATTGATGAAATTTAGGCTTGAACTATGACTTTCTCTCTACAAAAATCAACAGCGATGACAGATACGCAGGCGGCGAATAACAAGTCGCCTGCGCTTAATGTCAAAGGCGATGCTGCTGCAGATATAGCGAGTGATGGGGAGTCGAGTTCGCCTGAAAGCAGCTTTTCTAAATTATTTGCCCTTTTTAATAGTGATAATAAAACCGCTATTGATAGTGGTGCCGCTAAAACGGACGAGACTGCTGTGCTTGGTTCTAGCGACAATATTGACGATGGTATTGATGAGGATATTGTCGCTGGCTTAATAGATAACACTAATGACGTTGCAGCGATAGCGGGTGATGAGTTAAGTACCGTGAGTCAAGCTGACCGCTCGCTACAAAGTGAAAGTAGTGATGACTTTTTAGCGCGTCTTGGTCAATCGTCTATGCTGTTGCAAGGTAATGCGGCGAGTGACGTTGCTCCATCGACTGAAGGTGGCCCATTGACTGAAGGTAAAAAGAACGGTAATGAATTGCCTTCAGCAGCAAAGGGGGCGAATATTGCCTCATTAGCATCAGCAGGCATGACTGACTTACCCACGACCGGTAGCAGTGTTGCAGGTATGACTGATTTATCTACGGTAAATAGTAGCCTTGCAGAAACAACAGACTTATCCACGATAGACAGTAACGTTGCAGAAACGACTGATGTGACTCCTTCTAGCAACGATGAACTGACGCAAATATTGCAAACGAGCGAATTCTCTACAGGCCCTACCACTCCAACAGACTCCGTCGATACGCTCACGGCGTCAACGTTAGCGGGTATGTCGACTATCGCTGGCCTGACGGACAATAACGGCCGCTCTGCGAAAGATGATTTATTGGCTACAGGCGATGTAATGAATCGTGATGGCTCAGTTGATAGTGAGCTATTAGATGGCGCAGGAAAATCGGGCTTAGCCACTGGTTTAGGTGAAGCAGGGATGGCGAAAAATACACCGTTTGGGCAAGCCAATACGATGGCGGCTGGGATCAGCAGTGCTGCAGCAGAGAGTAACAGTTCAGCACTCGAACAGCTGAGTACAACACCACCTGAACCTATTGAACAACTCGACTTTGCGCAAATTATGGAGTCAGCACGTAAACCAGAACAGTTAGATCAAACCACACGTATCTTGGCAAGGACTCCAGTATTAACCGACGCTGAACAGCAAGTATTAGACAAGCGAGTGCACCTTAATAATAATCTTGCGAGTTCGGAATTAAATGAAAAAATTGCCATCATGGCAGGTAAAGAATTACAAACTGCGACAATTCGCTTAGACCCTGCAGAATTAGGCAGCATGAATATCAAATTGGTTGTGCAAAACGATCAGATAAATGTGACAATCCAAGCGCAGAATAATCAAAGCCGAGATTTACTTGAACAACAAATGCCGCGACTAAGAGAAATGCTTCAGCAACAAGGCATTACACTGGGTGATACGCAGGTACAAGCCGACAGTGGCCAGCAGCAATCTGGGTTTCAGCAATCAGGACAAGAAAACGGACAAAAAAATAGCAGTAATGAAGCTAATTACGCGATAGATTCACAGACTGAAGCCCCTGTAACCACTCCGTATTGGCAAGACTCGGCTAAAGGGGTAGACTTTTACGCTTAAGCAGTTTCATCAGTGACAGTAATCAGCATTCATATAGCGCAATAGCACATTCGATTTAAGGACCATAATGGCCGACGACAAAGATTTGAAACTAGACGAAAAAGGTAAAGGTAATAAGAAAATCATTATTATTGCTGTAATTTTAATATTGGCGCTTGGTGGTGGCGGTGCGGCATTTTTCTTATTAAGTGATGACGATAGTGTTGTCGAAGATAGTGCTGGAGTAGTCACTCAAATTGTCGATAAAAAATCTGACCAGATTGCTTATTACGTTGCCCTACCGCGTCCTTTTGTTTTTAATGTTATCGGATTAAAGCGCGAGCGCTTAGTACAGATAAAAGTGCAACTAATGGTACGAGGCAGTAATAATCAAGAATTAGCGAAAGCCAATTTACCGCTAATTGAAAGTACATTGCTGCAAGTCTTTAGCGCCACAACAGAGCAGCAATTAGCAACCTATCAAGGTAAAGAATTAGTACGTACGGACTCATTAACGAGTGTGAATGAAATTTTGACAAAATATACCGGAGTCGCGGCGATTGAAAAAATCCTGTTTTCTGGTTTTGTAATGCAGTAGGTTAAGTGTGAGTGATTTATTAAGCCAAGACGAGATCGATGCGCTATTACATGGTGTTGATGATGTTGAAGAAGATGAATTTGACACCGTCGAAGACAGTGCCAGTATTGTTGATTTTGACTTTTCATCGCAAGACCGTATTGTGCGTGGTCGTATGCCAACGTTGGAGTTGGTTAATGAACGTTTCGCTCGTCACATGCGGATCAGTCTCTTTAATATGATGCGTCGTACTGCTGAAGTCTCAATTAATGGCGTACAGATGCTCAAATTTGGTGAGTACGTACATACGTTATTTGTACCGACGAGTTTGAATATGGTGCGTTTTCGACCATTAAAAGGCACCGCGTTAGTGACCATGGAAGCACGTTTAGTGTTTATTTTGGTTGAAAACTTCTTTGGTGGTGATGGTCGTTATCATGCGAAAATTGAAGGCCGAGAATTTACCCCAACAGAACGTCGTATTATTCAAATGTTATTGAAGATAGTGTTTGAAGATTATCATGAAGCATGGGCGCCGGTTATGGACTCTGAGTTCGAATACCTTGATTCGGAAGTAAATCCAGCAATGGCTAATATTGTTAGCCCTACAGAAGTAGTGGTGGTGAGTTCATTCCATATTGAGCTTGATGGCGGCGGTGGTGATTTCCATATTACTATGCCGTATTCGATGTTAGAGCCAATTCGAGAATTACTTGATGCCGGTGTGCAAAGTGATAAAGAAGATACCGATGAGCGCTGGAGTTCGGCATTACAAGAAGAGATCTTAGATGTACCGGTAGAGCTTAGCACTCGATTACTTGAAACTGAGCTAACGCTAGGGCAAATCATGGAGTTAAAAGCAGGGGATATCATCCCAGTTGATATGCCTGAAGAACTCACGGTATTTATTGAAGACTTACCTAGCTATAAGGCCAAACTAGGTCGGAATAAAGATAATGTAGCGGTTAAGATTAGTAAAAAACTAAAAGTAAGTAATTTAACTAAATCTGATATCGACCATGTAGCATTACGTGGTGGCTTATTGAATTTAGGCGATGACAACGATGACAACGATGAAAAATAAGGGTTCGAAATGAGTGCAGATCAAGATCAGATGGCAAATGACTGGGCGGCTGCAATGGCAGAGCAAAGCCATGTTGAAGCGACTGAATTAGAAGATTTTAACAACGACGACAATACATTCTCGGCTGAGCATCAGCAAAAGTTAGATAGTATTCTTGATATTCCTGTCGTGATTTCGATGGAAGTGGGTCGTAGTAAAATTAGTATTCGTAATTTATTACAGTTAAACCAAGGCTCTGTTGTTGAACTTGATCGTATTGCTGGTGAGCCACTCGACGTCATGGTTAATGGCACACTTATCGCCCATGGCGAAGTAGTTGTGGTGAACGATAAATTTGGTATTCGTTTAACTGATGTGATCAGTCAAACCGAACGTATTAAAAAGCTTAAATAGTATGAATGATCTCGATATGCTGCAGTGGCTATTATCACTGTTTGTGGTTATTGCGGTTATCGTGATGTTAGCTTGGATTGCCAAGAAGTCTCGAGTATTTGGTAGTAACCATCAACAGCTACAAGTTATAGCGACGTTACCACTGGGGCCTAAAGAACGTATCATGGTAGTACAAGTCGGCGCTGAGCAAGTACTTTTAGGCGTGACTGGCCAACAAATAAACCTACTCAAAGAATTGTCAGAACCCTTGGTCAATAGTCAGCCAGAACTCAATCCATTTGCTACTAAATTAGCCCTGATGATGAAACAGCATAATGAAAAATAAGTTTACGATCTTACTGGCATTAATATTGGTATTATTTACCTCTGCTGCCTGGGCCGATAACTCGGTAATGTCGGCGGTGAAACTCATCACCAACAACGATGGCTCGCAAGAATACTCGGTGTCATTGCAAATTTTAGCTATGATGACGGCGTTGAGTTTTATTCCTGCCGCGTTGATTATGATGACCTCGTTTACCCGGATCATCATTGTGTTGTCTATTTTACGTCAAGCCCTGGGTTTACAGCAGAGCCCGTCTAACCAAGTATTAGTTGGCATCACTTTATTCTTGTCTTTTTTCATTATGTCGCCAGTATTTGAGCGCATCAATGATAATGCCCTGCAGCCTTATTTGAATGAAGAACTCACCTCGATACAAGCCTTTGAACAGGCTAAACTGCCTATGCAAAAATTTATGCTAGCGCAAACTCGTGTGACTGACATTGATACCTTTATGCGTATTGCTAAAGTGGAAGCTAACTCTCCGGAAGAAGTGCCTTTTAGGGTATTGATCCCTGCCTTTGTGACCAGTGAATTGAAAACCGCTTTTCAAATTGGTTTTATGGTGTTCATTCCCTTTTTGATTATTGACTTGGTAGTGGCGAGTATCTTGATGGCCATGGGTATGATGATGTTATCGCCTATGATTGTATCTTTACCCTTTAAGTTGATGTTGTTTGTACTTGTTGATGGCTGGAGCCTTATTATGGGGACGCTGGCAAGCAGTTTTGGATTATGACGACGCCCTTCATATATCCACCTTCATACCAATGCTCATGCAAGTTCATCAGTCCGTTTGTAAACAAGCTCGGCAATCGGTTCATAAGTCAGTTCATAAGCCGATTCATAAATCAGTTAATAAATAGTTGGGAGCAGTGCCATGGCACCTGAAGTCTTTGTAGATATATTCCGACAGGCCTTATGGACGGTATTATTGCTGGTGTGCGCGGTTGTTGTACCCGGTCTGATTGTGGGTTTGGTTGTGTCTGTATTTCAGGCTGCAACGTCTATTAATGAACAAACGCTGAGTTTCTTACCGCGTTTAATTGCTACCTTATTAGCGCTTATTTATGGTGCGCATTGGGGCTTTGGCCGTCTGATGGAATTCTTTACCAATATGATGCTCCAGATCCCACAAGTTGTAGGTTAATTAGTGGAAATTTTATCTGCTGATATCATGACGTTTTTGGCCAGTTATATTTGGCCGTTTGCTCGCCTATCTGGCATGGTCATGGTCATGATAGTCAGTGGTGCTAAAACCACTCCCGTCATGATCCGGTTATTTTATTGCCTCGCTTTAACCGCTATGGTAGCGCCAGTATTACCGCCGATGCCGAATGTTGACCTGTTTTCGTTAACCAGTTTTATGATAATCCTACAACAAAGTTTGATTGGTATCGCGGTTGGTTTTGTGACTTTGATGTTGATTCAAACTTTTGTGGTCGCTGGGCAGATTATTGCAATGCAAACCAGCTTAGGTTTTGCCTCTATGGCAGATCCTAGTTCGGGGCAGACGTCTCCGGTGATCGGCCAAATCTATATTTTATTAGGCACGCTAGTTTACTTATCTGTTAACGGTCATTTGTTTATGATCGAAACCGTGGTTAAATCGTTTGATACCTTGCCGGTTTCTGCGTCAGGCTTAGTGGCAATACAATATTATGAAATAGCAGGCTGGATGTCGGTGATGATGGCTGCAGCCTTGAGTATGTCATTATCAGCAGTTGTTGCTATGCTGGTGATTAATTTTTCGTTTGGTGTTATGACCAAAGCGGCGCCACAGTTAAACGTATTTAGTTTAGGTTTTGCGGTTGGTATGGTCGCGGGTTTATTTATTATTTATTTATCATTAAAGAGCTTTATGTTCCATTTTGATGCGCAATGGCAAAGAGCCGGTGAACTGATTTGTTCGCTGCTTAACAATGCTTGTGCATATTAGCGCTACTCATCACGTTAGGATAAAGGTATTTCCTCATGGCTGAAAAAGACGGTCAAGAACAAACCGAAGACGCCACCGAGAAAAAGCTCACCCAAGCCAGGGAAAAAGGTCAGGTAGTACGTTCGAAAGAACTGGCGACGACCTTTGTACTGACGGCGACAGGTGCTGCTTTCCTAGCTTTTGGTGATGCATTAGCGCGTGCGCTTGTTACCAATATGACCCAGTTATTCAAACTTAAGCGTGAAGAAATATTCAACGCTGATATTTTGCTCGAAATTGTGAAAATGAGTATTAAACCGTTATTCTGGCCCTTGTTTGGTATTATGATCGTGGGATTTTTTGCCGGTATTGTCGGTAATATTATCATGGGGGGCGTGGTCTTTAGTGGTGAGTCGATTCGCCCGAAAGCATCTAAAATGTCGCCTAAAGCTGGGATTAAAAGAATGATGGGCCCGCAGGCCATGGTGGAATTGATTAAATCAATTGCCAAGGTCACGGTGGTAGTCACCATCGCCTTGATGGTGCTAAAAAATCAATTCTTACAGATCATGGAATTTAGTCTTCAACCATTACACATCTCGATTATCGAATCGTTAGCCTTCTTGACAGATGTCTTCATTTGGCTATGTGCGTCTTTGATTATTATTGTGGCGATTGATGTACCTTATCAATATTGGAAACACGCCAAAGAATTGCGCATGACTAAGCAAGAAGTCAAAGATGAAATGAAAGATGTGAATGGTAATCCACAGCTTAAAGGCAAGATAAGACAAATGCAGATGGAGGTCTCACAGCGTCGTATGATGGGTAATGTACCTGATGCGGATGTTATTATTACCAACCCGACCCATTACTCTGTCGCGTTAAAATATGAGAAGTCGGGGAGCTCCGCCCCTAAAGTCGTGGCAAAAGGTGTCGATCACGCGGCATTTCGAATTCGAGAAATGGCCAAGGCACATCAAGTGCCGATTTTAGAGTCAGCGGCCTTAACTCGTGCTATTTATCATTCTACCGAGATTGATGACCCCATCCCTGAAGGGTTGTTTATTGCGGTGGCTCAGATCCTCGCTTACGTCTATCAACTTGAACAATTTAAGCAGCGTAAAGGTAATCGCCCGAAACCCTTGCCAAAAGCCATGGATATACCTGATGATTTGAAATATTAATGCCATTTTGCTGTTAAGACCGCTAATGCTTTTGCCATCGGTATGATTATTGCTTTATACTAGCGAGCATAATTTTTTGAGGTCTTCGAATGCAAGTAGCAACAAATCTATCCAAAATCTGGGGTAAAAGAACGGTAGCGCTAGAAAATATCGGCACCCCGATAGTGGTACTAGCTACATTAG
The DNA here is from genome assembly GCF_002836355.1 of Moritella sp. Urea-trap-13. Lineage (NCBI taxonomy): Bacteria > Pseudomonadati > Pseudomonadota > Gammaproteobacteria > Alteromonadales > Moritellaceae > Moritella > Moritella sp. Urea-trap-13. Next base: position 218,479 of record NZ_PJCA01000001.1, on the reverse strand, counting down.
GTATGGTTGTATTACCGATACCTGCATTCCTGTTAGATATCTTCTTTTCTTTTAATATCGCGTTGTCGTTATTAGTCTTACTTGTTTCTGTATATGTAAATAAACCCCTTGAATTTGCAGCCTTTCCGACGGTACTGTTAATTGCAACACTACTGCGTTTAGCCCTTAATGTCGCCTCGACTCGAGTGGTGTTATTGGAAGGCCATAATGGTGGTGATGCTGCCGGTAAGGTGATTGACGCTTTTGGTTCTGTGGTTATCGGCGGAAATTTGGCGGTTGGTCTGATCGTATTTATGATCCTGATGATTATTAACTTTGCGGTAGTGACCAAAGGTGCGGGTCGTATCTCGGAAGTAAGCGCGCGTTTTACCTTGGATGCGATGCCAGGTAAACAGATGGCGATTGATGCCGATTTAAACGCGGGCATTATTGACCAAGAGCAAGCCAAACAGCGGCGTGCAGAGGTGACTGAAGAAGCTGATTTTTATGGTTCGATGGATGGTGCCAGTAAATTTGTAAAAGGTGATGCGGTTGCGGGTTTATTGATTTTATTTATCAATATTATCGGTGGTTTAATCATTGGTATTATGCAACATGATCTGAGTTTCTCTGAAGCCAGTCGAATTTATACCTTACTGACCATAGGTGATGGTCTGGTTGCGCAAATCCCATCATTACTGTTATCTATTGCTGCGGCGATTATTGTTACCCGTCAGAATAAAGATGAAAAACTGGGTACACAAGTCAGTAGCCAAATGATTGCTAACCCGAAAGCATTAGCGGTTGTTGGCGTGATTATGACCGTGATGGGTCTAGTACCGGGTATGCCGCACCTGGCTTTTATTGGCTTTGGTGTGATAACCGGTGGTTGGGCTTGGTGGTTAATGAAAAAACAAGCTGAACGCGAAGAAAACAAAAATAACATTCCTGAAGATGCGGCGATTGAAGCGAATCTCAATGACCAAAAAGACCTTGATTGGGGGGATGTTAAACCCGTCGATACTATCGGTTTGGAAGTGGGTTATCGTCTTATCCCTATGGTTGATAAGAGCCAAGGTGGCGAATTATTAAATCGTATTAAGGGTGTGCGTAAAAAACTGTCACAAGAATTAGGTTTCTTGGTACCCGCGGTACATATTCGTGACAACTTAGACCTACCACCAAATTGTTATAGTATTAACATCATGGGGGTATCAAATGGCGAAATTGAAATATTCCATGATAAAGAGTTAGCGATTAACCCTGGTCAGGTTTACGGTAAAATTGATGGCATTTCAACCATAGATCCGGCTTTTGGTTTACCCGCGTTGTGGATCAACCCTCAACAGCGTGATCAAGCGCAAACCTTGGGCTATACAGCGGTTGACTCAGCTACGGTTGTTGCGACACACTTGAGTCAATTACTGTTAAACAATGCGGCGCAGTTACTCGGCTATGAAGAAGTGCAGAATTTATTAGATGTGTTAGCAAAAACACATCCGAAGTTGGTTGAAAGTTTAGTGCCTGAGATTTTACCACTCGGTGTGGTAGTGAAAGTACTAAAAGGGCTATTACATGATAATGTACCCATTAGAGATATACGTACTATTGTCGAAACAATGGCAGAATATGGCACTAAAACACAAGATCCAGAAGTATTAATTTCTGCTTGTCGTGTCAGCTTACGTCGTATGATTGTTCAGGATATTAATGGTATCGATAGTGAATTGCCTGTCGTTACACTGGCTCCGGAATTAGAACAAATATTACACCAGTCTTTGCAGGCTGCAGGTAGTGAAGGTGCTGGTATTGAACCTGGATTAGCAGAACGTATGCAAACGTCATTAGCCGAAGTTGCACAGAATCAAGAATTAGCTGGGCAACCAGCAATCTTATTAACGTCTGGGGTATTAAGGTCAACATTGGCGAAATTTGTGAAATTCTCGATTCCGTCATTACGGGTATTGTCGTACCAAGAGGTTCCCGATGATAAGCAGATCCGAATTGTTAGTGTTGTCGGTCAATAACGCGTTAATAAATTACAGTAGCGAACAGTACTAAGGATGATAAGTTGAAAATAAAGCGCTTTTTTGCCAAAGATATGCGATCGGCATTGGCTGAAGTCAAAGAGGTTCTTGGCCCTGACGCTGTAATTATGTCTAACAAAAAGGTCACCGGTGGCATCGAAATTGTTGCTGCTGTGGATTTCTCTGAAAGTAAACCTGCTGCCCCTAAACCCGCAGCGGAACAAGCACCAGTAACGAATAAGACGAACCGTCAACTTTCTGAAGACTCCGTCAATTTATCGGCATCTAAATTTAGTTTCAAGAAGTTAATGAATAGCGAAATGTCGCAACAAGCTGAACCTGAGCAAGCTGCGGCGAAAAATGACTCATTAGCGAGCCTACTGGCAAGGCAGCAAGAACATAAACAGCAGATGTCGCAAGCAATAAATAATGATGACAAGGGTGAAGAAAGTAATTGGGATACCAGTTTTTTAAATAAACCTGTGTCTCGACGTTTCGCTGAACCACCAAAGTCAGCACCTGCCACGCTCGCTGAACAAAATGAAATGCGTGATGGTATGGCGAAGAAGCCACAGCAAAATGGCTATAATCAGTTTGAGTCAACTGCGCCAAAAGCAGATAACCAGCAAGATATCAGTGCAATGAAAGCAGAGCTTGCTTCAATCCGGCAGCTGCTCGAGCATCAAGTATCAGGCTTACAGTGGCAGGAAGTTGAACGTAACGAACCTATTCGTGCTATGTTAATTAAGCATTTGGTTAAAATTGGTTTTACTGAAGAAATTGCCGATCAGTTGGCAAATTGTGTGGCAGAAAACTGTTCAATAGAATCGGCTTGGGATCAAATTCAAGCGCTGTTAATAGATAATGTCCTAATTGCCAAAGATGATATTTTAAGTAAAGGTGGCGCCGTTGCCTTAGTTGGTCCAACTGGTGTCGGTAAAACGACAACAATCGCCAAATTAGCGGCAAAATTTGCCATGATGCATGGTTCCGATAATGTCGCGTTGATCACAACGGATACATATCGTATCGGTGCACACGAACAATTAGCGACTTATGGTCGTATAATGGGCTGTACAGTCAAAGTTGCACGTGATGATGCGGAATTGGCACAATACTTGTATCAATTACGTAGTAAGCGGTTAGTTTTGATTGACACAGCTGGTATGGGTCAGCGCGATACGCGTTTATCTGAACAGTTAAAGACATTAGTCAATAATGAAAAAGTCGTGATTCGTAACTATTTAGTTGTCCCAGCTACTTCTCAGCGTAGGGTCGTACAGGAAACACTCGAGCATTTTCACCATATCCCGTTAGCGGGCTGTATTTTAAGTAAAGTGGATGAAAGTTTAAGTCTTGGTGAGATTTTAAGTGTATTAATACAACACCAACTGCCGATTGCTTATATAACGAATGGGCAGAGAGTACCTGAAGATATAGATTCTGCTAATGCACAGCAATTAGTGAACACTGTACTCAACAGAGATACACTCGAAGAACAAAACGACACCCATTTTTGGTTAGGCGATGATAAATAGTAATGAATAAAAATATTTTTTTCGATCAAGCAAGTGGTCTAAGACAAATGAGTAATAACAAAAAAGTTAAAGTTATTGCCGTTTCAGGTGGTAAAGGTGGCGTAGGTAAAACCAACGTAACACTGAACATGGCAGTAGCACTCGCGGCTCAAGGCAAGCGAGTGATGGTTTTAGATGCCGATCTTGGATTGGCAAATGTCGATGTTTTACTCGGCTTACGCGTACACAAAAATATCTCTCACGTGATATCGGGAGAATGTACATTAGACGATATTTTGATTGAAGGCCCCAACGGTATTTTGATCGCACCTGCAACATCGGGTACGCGTTCGATGGTTGAGTTATCGGTGCAAGAGCATGCAGGTTTAATTCGCGCTTTTGGCGAGCTAAAAACACCTATTGATGTGTTATTAGTCGATACTGCCGCAGGTATTTCGGACATGGTATTAAGTTTTTGCCGTGCTTCACAAGATATCTTGATGGTGGTGTGTGATGAACCAACATCGATTACCGATGCTTATGCGTTAATTAAATTATTATCTAAAGAACACGGTGTTCATCGTTTTAAGATTGTCGCCAACATGGTACGCAGTCTACGTGAAGGCCAAGAATTATTTACTAAGTTAACTCGTGTTACCGACAGATTTTTAGATGCAACATTAGAACTTGTTGCTTGTATTCCGTTTGATAACAGTGTTCGTCAAGCTGTGCGTAAACAAAAAGTGGTGGTAGAGGCGTTTCCAAAAGCACCTGCCTCACTTGCGTTTAGAGCATTGGCAAGTAAAGCTGCTACTTGGCCGGTACCGAATAAAGCCGGTGGTCATCTAGAGTTTTTCATTGAGAACCTGTTTGAGAACAAAGCCAGGGTAGAAGATTGAAGTGAATAAGGCATCCGCTTACACTAACATCCAGTCGCAACAGAATCAGGCTGTTGAGCAATTCAGTTTTTTAGTAAAACGAATTGCCCATCACTTGCTTCTACGTTTGCCACCGAGTGTTCAGTTAGATGATTTAATCCAATCGGGTATGATTGGGTTACTGGATGCTGCGCGTAACTTTGATGGCTCTAAAGGGGCTAGTTTTGAAACGTATGCGGGTATTCGTATTCGCGGCTCAATGATTGATGAAATGAGACGTGGAGATTGGGTACCAAGATCTGTGCATAAAAATGGTCGTGATATTGCAGCGGCCATTGATCGGATCGAAAAACAAACGGGAACGGATGCAAAAGATACCGATGTTGCTGGCGAATTAGGCGTGAGCTTGACTGACTACCATAGTATGTTGATGGATGTTAATAGTGGGCATATATTGGCGGTTGAAGATTTGACAGTCAGTAATGAAGACGCTTATTCAGCTTATGAAGGTAAATCAAGTACCCCTTGTGCTGATTTTTCTGACCAACGTTTTCAGCAAGCACTGGCTGATTGCATTAAAACATTACCAGAAAGAGAAAGCTTAGTTTTATCGCTTTATTATGATGAAGAGTTAAACCTAAGAGAGATTGGGGAAGTGCTTAGTGTCAGTGAATCTCGAGTAAGTCAAATACACAGTCAAGCAATGCATCGTGTTAAAGCACGCATGCATGCCTGGATTGATGATTAAGTTTAATGGGTACTATTTATTTAGTACCTGAGTATTGAAGTAATATATTTATGGGTATCAGGACCGGTAAATATTGTAATTACTTATTTTGGAGAGCAACTTGAAAAAGCAAATTAAAATTCTTATCGTTGATGATTTTTCTACGATGAGACGTATCATTAAAAACCTCTTGCGTGACCTTGGTTTTAGTAATACTTACGAAGCTGATGATGGTAACACCGCGCTACCTATGCTTAAAAATGGCGATTATGACTTTGTTGTCACTGACTGGAATATGCCTGGAATGCAAGGTATTGATCTGCTGAAAGAGATCCGTAAGGATCAAGCGCTTTGCCATATTCCAGTATTGATGGTTACTGCAGAAGCGAAACGTGAACAAATAATTGAAGCTGCACAATCAGGTGTAAATGGTTACATTATCAAACCATTCACAGCAGCGACATTAAAAGAAAAATTAGAGAAGATCTTCGAACGAATTCAATAATCAAGGATGAGTATGAGTGAACAACTAGAGTCTTTGATTTCATTGGAAAAAGCTAAAGAATTGGTGGCGCTGTTAGAGTGTAACCAGATTGAAATGGCAAATGACATCATTACCGATATTCAAAATACAAATTCTGATGCGCTTTTTGAAAAAGTCGGTGTGTTAACGCGCCAGCTACATGATTCATTAGAAGACTTCCAATTAGATACGCGTATTGAAAGCTTGGCTAACGACGAATTTCCTGATGCACGAGAGCGTTTAAACTACGTGATCGAGATGACGGATAAAGCGGCAAACCGAACCATGGATGCGGTAGAAGCTTGCTTGCCAATCGCCGATAGCTTTAACGATCGTATTCAACAAGTGATGCCAAATTGGAAGAGCTTGATGAATCGTGATTTGCAACTCGGTCAATTTAAAGAACTTTGTAATTTATTAGATGATTTCCTTCAAGTTTCAGTTTCTGATGCCGATAGTTTAAGACAGTACTTAACTGAAATTCTAATGGCACAAGATTTCCAAGACTTAACTGGTCAAATGATCCGTCGCGTGATTAATCTAGTGCAAGAAGTTGAAGTTAAATTAGTTGAAATGTTGACGATGTTTGGTGAAGCAGCAAAACCGCTAAGCAAATCAGCAGAGCAATCTAAAGAAATAAGTGGCATTGAGGCAGAAGGTCCGATCATGAACGCGAGTGAACGTGTTGATGTGGTAGACGGCCAAAATGATGTTGATGATTTATTGTCAAGTTTAGGATTTTAAGGGAGATATTGATGAGCTTTGATGTTGATGAAGATATTCTACAGGACTTCCTGATAGAAGCATCTGAAATTCTGGAGCTACTCTCTGAGCAACTCGTTGATTTAGAAAAAAGCCCAGAAGACTCAGAATTGCTGAATGCAATCTTTAGGGGTTTCCATACGGTTAAAGGTGGCGCTGGATTTTTAGCATTATCAGAACTCGTTGATATATGCCATGGTGCAGAAAACGTATTTGATGGCCTACGTAATGGACTGAGAGCGGTAACACCCGAGTTAATGGACGTTATTCTTAAATCATTGGATTGTGTAAACGAAATGTTTGTCGCAATTCAACAGAGAGAGCCTCTTGTTGCTGCAGATGCGGCATTGATTCATCAACTACATTTGCTTACTCAACCTGAATCTGCGCCAGCAGCTGTGATTGAAACACCTGTTGTCGCTGAAAAAATCATTGCGCCTGTCGTTTCAACTCCAGCTGCTAGTTCTGATATTAATGGTATGTCTGAGCTTGAATTTGAGCAGCTACTTGATGAGTTACACGGTAAAGGTGGTACGCCTACTGCTAACGCTGAAGAAAGTAAACCTGTACCTGTGGCGATACCAGTAAGTTCAAATTCAGACTTTAGCGATGATGAATTTGAAAAGCTACTTGATGACTTACATGGTGTTGGTCAACATGTAGCTGCTATTCCAGTTACACCTGCGGCGCCTAAGGTGGCAGCACCTGTTGCAGATAATAACGCGGGCATTAATGACGATGACTTCGAAAGTCTACTTGATGACCTGTATGGTAAGGGTAATGCACCAAGTGCAGCTGGCATGATTAAGAATGTCGTCAGTGCGCCAAACACCCCAGCGGTTCTATCACAACCTGTTGTTGATATCGAAACAGCGGTTGCTACGCCAGTAGCCCCTGTTGCTAAAGCTGCACCAGCTAAAGTTGTCGAAGCTAAAGCAGATAAGAAAGCCAAACCACAAGCGGAATCAACGGTACGAGTTGATACCCGTACGCTAGATGAAATCATGAATATGGTGGGCGAGTTAGTACTTGTTCGTAACCGTTTAGTGAGCTTGGGCATTTCGACGAATGATGAAGATATGACCAAAGCTGTGTCTAACCTTGATGTGGTTACTGCCGATTTACAAGGCGCAGTAATGAAAACACGGATGCAACCAATCAAAAAAGTATTTGGTCGTTTCCCTCGTGTTGTACGTGATTTAGCGCGTACTTTAGGGAAAGACATTAACCTTGAATTGGTTGGTGAAGAAACTGATTTAGATAAGAACTTAGTGGAAGCACTTGCCGATCCCCTGGTTCACTTAGTGAGAAACTCGGTGGATCACGGTATTGAAATGCCAGACGTACGTGAGAAAAATGGTAAATCTCGACAAGGTAATATTACCTTATCAGCCTCACAAGAAGGCGACCATATTAGTTTGAAAATCGTTGATGATGGCGCCGGTATGGACGCTGAACGATTAAAACAAATTGCGATTGACCGTGGTGTGCTTGACGCCGATTCAGCGGCACGCATTTCGGATAACGAAGCATACAACCTTATTTTCGCACCCGGTTTTTCAACCAAAGAACAGATTTCTGATATCTCTGGACGTGGTGTCGGTATGGATGTTGTTAAGACTGGTATTAGTAAGCTTAATGGTACTATTTCGATTGATTCAAACCTGGGTACTGGTACGACAATTTTCATTAAGGTGCCGCTAACACTGGCTATTTTGCCAACATTAATGGTTGAAGTAGGTAAACAGATCTTCGCATTGCCATTAACGAGTGTGAATGAAATATTCCATCTTGATTTAAATAAAACTCACGTAGTGGATAACCAGTTAACAATTATTGTCAGAGAAAAAGCGATTCCGTTATTTTATCTACATGATTGGCTAACTAAAATGGATCCACAAACGGCAACACGTAATGATCGTGGATTGGGTCATGTAGTGATTGTACAGTTAGGTATTAAACAAGTTGGTTTTGTTGTTGATAGTCTGATTGGTCAAGAAGAAGTTGTTATTAAAGCGTTAGACAACTTATTACAAGGTACGCCAGGTATGGCTGGTGCAACAATTACCAGTGATGGTGGTATTGCGCTGATTTTGGATATTCCAAGTCTCTTAAATCATTACGCAAAACGCTAATTTGTTGATGCAGGGGGCAACCCCTGTGTGCTTTTACATTGAAGTAGACACATTGAAGTAGATAGATTAGATGAAAATAAAGGTTTTAGTCGTTGATGACTCTAGTTTTTTCAGACGTAGAGTAAGCGAAATTATTAATGCAGATCCAGAAATGGAAGTTATTGGCACTGCCAATAATGGTCAAGAGGCGATCTCTCAAGCAAAGTTATTACGCCCAGATGTGATCACGATGGATATTGAAATGCCGGTACTCGATGGTATTTCAGCTGTTAAAGTGATCATGAAAGAAACACCGACCCCGATTTTAATGTTTTCATCATTGACACATCAAGGTGCTAAATCAACATTCGAGGCCTTAGAGGCGGGTGCGGCTAACTTCTTGCCTAAAAAGTTTGAAGATATTGCTAAAGATAAAGCGGAAGCGGTTCGATTATTACAGCTGAATATTAAAGAAATTAGTAAACGACGAGGTTTATTAAGAACACCGCGTAGTACGCTCGCTACATCGCCAATAACGACTGCTGCGCCAGTAAAGAACACGATCCCTACACCTACGTTAACGCGCAATATTGCTAATAGTACGACTGCTAATAATACTGTTAATAACCGTATCAGTACGCCAATCGTTGCGCGACACAATACGGATACGAATCGCTTAAATACGTTAAGTTCGTTAGATTCTCGTCATACTAACCATCTCGACAACAGTCAGTCTGAAGCGCGGGTATTGCCAACCGCAAGTCGTGTGCTAAAACGCGCATCAGGCAAAAAATATGGTTTATTGGCAATCGGTTCTTCGACTGGTGGGCCGGTGGCATTACAAAACGTATTAACCCCTTTACGCCATGACTTCCCACTGCCTATTTTGCTGATTCAACATATGCCAGCTACATTTACCTCGGCATTTGCAGCGCGATTGAATACTTTATGCCAAATCACGGTAAAGGAAGCACAACATGGTGATCGCTTACAACCTGGCGTGGCTTACTTAGCACCGGGTGGCAAGCAAGTCTTGATCGAAAGTAAAGCCGGTGGCTTGTACCTGAAAGTCGTAGACAGTCCAGAAGGCATTAATTATAAACCGAGTGTGGATATTACATTTGGTTCTGCTGCAAAGTCATATCGCGATAAAGTATTGTCGATAGTTTTAACTGGTATGGGCGCCGATGGTCGAGAAGGCGCTAAATTACTCAAACAACATGGTAGTACGGTATGGGCGCAAGATGCACAATCTTGCGTTGTATATGGTATGCCACAAGCAATTGTGAATGCTGGATTAGCCGATGAACAAATTAATCTGCTACAAATCGCAGAGCGTATTAATATTGAAGTCGGTTGTCGGTAACGACACGCAGATAAGGTAGGGTAAAGTTGAACGTTTGGACTGTTGCTAATCAAAAAGGTGGGGTTGGAAAAACAACCACTGCAATTACACTGGCAGGTTTACTTGCAGAGCAAGGGCAGCGCGTATTATTAATTGATACCGACCCTCACGCATCCTTAACCAGCTATCTTAATTATGACAGTGATGACTTAACGGTTGGATTGTTTGATCTTTTTGTTGCCCCTACGCTTGATGCTGAACTGGTGCATAATGCGACAATAGAAACACCTTATAACGGTATTAATTTATTACCTGCGACAATGGCGCTAGCAACCTTGGATAGAACCCTAGGTCATCGTGATGGTATGGGACTTATTCTCAAGAACATTATCAGCTTAGTCGTGGATGATTATGACTTTGTCATTATAGATTGCCCGCCAGTACTTGGGGTGATGATGGTGAATGCATTGGCAAGCAGTGATCGTATTTTAGTCCCTGTGCAAACGGAATTTTTAGCTCTGAAAGGGTTAGACCGTATGGTGAAAACGTTTGAAATCATGCAGCGTAGTTGTGCAAATGAGTTTAAATATACGGTGATCCCAACGATGTTTGACCGCCGTACTAAAGCATCGCTGGTATCATTACAGACATTGCAACAAAACTATAGCCAGCATGTTTGGCGCGCAGTTGTACCAATTGATACCCAATTTAGAAATGCCAGTTTAAAACATATGCCACCCTCTATGTATTCTCGTAGTAGCCGTGGTGTTGCTGCATATGGGGCGCTATTACAAGACTTGTTGGCAGAAATGAAACAACAGGAGCGCATGTATGGATAAACATAACAAACATTCTGCGTTAGATGATTATTTTTCATCGATGTTGTCAGTACCTGTCGTGGATGAAGTGAAAGTGGCGGAGTCAACAGTCGCATTTTCCGAACCTGTTCAAGCTGAAGCTGTTGAAGCCGAAGTGAAGCCGTTATTGTCGGTTGTTGAGCCACAAGCGTTGAGCGAGTTCAAAATTCCAGAACCAGATAGTGCGGGATCATTAAGCGAACTTGACCAGCTATTAGGTTCTGTTATTGATATCGATCTTGCAGACATGGACTTGTCTGCTTTAGATACGCCTGAGTCAGTTAACTTGGCTGTAGAGCAAGTCGTTGTTGATACTGTCATTGCCGATAAAGTTGAACCAGTTATCGATACCTTCGAGGCTGAAGCGCTAACCACTGAGTTTGTTAGGCCAGAGTTCAGCACTGATGAATTTGACGTTCCCGCACAACAGGTAATTCTTGTTGAAGAGGCATTGCCTGTAGCTGTTGAAGTGCAGCCTACGTGGGAAAATATTGAACTTGAAGAAAACTTCCAAGCGCTGTTTTTTGAGGTCGCAGGCGTTACTTTCGCGGTGCCTTTGACTGAGTTAGGTGGCATTCATCAAGTCGATACGGTAAATAGTCTATTTGGCAAACCGGATTGGTATTTAGGTATCATCCAACATCGAGAACAAAAATTGAGTGTTGTCGATACGGCGCAATGGGTTATGCCTGAGCAAAATATGGGCGCGATAGATTATAAATATCAGATCCAACTGAGTGAATCGAATTGGGTACTAGGCTGTGAAAGTTTGCATGGTACTGAAATTTTAAACCGTAATGATATTAAATGGCGAAGTACACCTGGTAGTCGACCTTGGTTAGCTGGCATGGTTAAATCACGTATGTGCGTATTATTACATGTAACCGAAATGATTAAATTGCTGGATAATGGCATCAATATTCATGGGCAATAAGTAGAAGGAAATAAAACATGAGTCAGTCTCGAAATCTTGGTGAAAATGCATCTGAAGATGAAGTTCTACAATGGGTTACATTCAAATTAGAGAATGAAATCTACGGTATTAACGTCATGCAAGTACAAGAAGTACTACGTTATACAGAAATTGCGCCAGTACCGGGTGCACCAAACTACGTCATTGGTATTATTAATTTACGTGGCAATGTTGTTACCGTGATCGATACACGTGTTCGTTTTGGTTTGATGCCATCAGAAGTAAGTGAAAACTCACGTATTGTTATCATCGAAGCTGAAAAACAAGTGATTGGTATTTTAGTTGATGGTGTTGCTGAAGTGGTTTATTTACGTTCTTCAGAAATTGATATGGCGCCAAGTGTTGGTACCGACGAAAGTGCTAAGTTCATTCAAGGTGTATCAAACCGTGAAGGCGAACTACTTATTCTTGTTGATTTGAATAAGTTTTTGAGTGATGAAGAGTGGGATGAATTAAGCGGTTTATAAGCTTAATACTCATTTCTATCTAGAAAAGCACTGTAATGATTGTTACAGTGCTTTTTTTAATTGCTATTTTATTGAAGGACTCAATATGCTTGCTTTGATTTTGTCTGGTGCTGCGCTGACGGTAGCGATTGCTGCGATTATTGGTTGTGTTGTATTATTCCGTAAGTTAACTAAGTTGCAGGCAACACATAGTTTACTGCTCAAACATTTATCTAAATCAAGTGATTCTTTGCAAAAACGCATCATTGAACTGAGCACATCGAATGTTAATTTGGGGGGCGCAATTCAGGGAGTCGCATCGGAGTTACAGCAAACTAAATTTCAGCAAGATGAAATGAAAGAAGAGATGACCACACAGGAACAGCAAGATCCTGATAGCCGTTTTTATACACGAGCTGTGAAGCTGGTAGAATTAGGCGCAAGCTTGGAAGAAATCATGCGTGAGTGCGAACTACCACGTGCAGAAGCGGAACTACTACTTAATTTCCATAAAAAGTAGTGTTTATTACCTATAATTGGCAGGTTATTTGATGTTGCTTAATTATGCTTAAAGCCGGAATATGTTAACATTCTTACAGGTTGGTGCTGGAAGAATGAAAAATATGTTAGAAGTCGTTAATTTAAGCTGTATACGTGAAGACACCGTGTTATTTTCAGATCTTAGCTTCACTGTGTCTGCTGGTGAAATAATTCAAATTGAAGGCCCTAATGGGGTCGGTAAAACCAGCCTACTGCGTTTGTTAGCTGGACTATCATCACCCGCAGATGGCCATATCCTTTGGCAACACACTGATACCTTAGAAGACCGTGAAAGTTATCATCAAGATTTACTCTACCTTGGTCATTTACCCGGAGTGAAAGCAGAGCTTACGGCCTTCGAAAATTTATTCTTCTACCATGCTATGCATGCGCCTGTCGCTAAAGATAAAATTTGGGAAGCTCTTGCCCAAGTGGGCCTTGCTGGTTATGAAGACCAACTCGCTTGTCACCTTTCAGCAGGTCAACAACGTCGTATTGCGTTAGCACGCTTGTGGCTATCTGAGCAGAAATTATGGATTTTAGACGAACCGTTTACGGCGATTGATAAAAGTGGCGTAAAGGTATTAGAGAATTTATTTTTAGCACATGCCGACAAGGGGGGGAGCGTTGTGTTAACTACGCACCAAGATCTACAGTTCTCAGCTGGACGCTTACGTAAGATCACCTTAACCCGTCAACACTTAATCGAGTATTAATATGTTTGCTGTTTTTATGCAGGTGATTAAGCGCGAACTCATTACTGCTTTTCGCCGTAAATCAGATATTTTAAATCCACTGTGGTTTTTCATTATCGTGATCACACTTTTTCCCTTAGGGATTGGTCCAGAGCCAAACCTGTTATTACGTATTGCACCTGGGGTTATTTGGGTGGCAGCATTATTATCGGCATTATTATCGATGGAACGTTTATTCCGCGATGATTTTCTCGATGGTTCGTTAGAACAATTAATGTTAACGACAACGCCATTGGGGCTGATTGTTACCGCTAAGGTCGTAGCCCATTGGTTATTGACTGGTTTGCCTATTTTGCTTGTTTCACCCTTGCTGGCAGTATTTTTATCATTAGATGCGAATACCTTTACGGCGACGTTTATTACCTTATTACTCGGTACGCCGGTACTTAGTTTTGTCGGTGCTATTGGCGTGGCATTGACGGTTGGCTTACGCAAAGGTGGGGTATTACTGAGTCTATTGATCCTGCCGTTATTTATTCCGGTGTTGATTTTTGCAACCAGTGCCATCGATGCGGCGAGTTTTGGTGTATCGTATGTTGGCCCCGTTGCTATACTAGGTGCTATGCTGGCAGCATCGGTTACTTTATCTCCGTTTGCCATCGCCGCGTCATTACGGGTTAGCCTGAGTTAAATCGTTAGTTAAAGCTTTTAATTAAAGAAAAGTAAAGTTAGTTTCAATCATTGTTTAGGTTCATATAATTGAGCCGTTATTTATGTAGAGAGTTTAATATGTGGAAATGGCTCCATCCTTATGCAAAACCAGAAAAAAGTTATAACTTAGCCGGTAAAATGCTGCCTTGGTTTGCACTATTTAGTGCGATCTCACTGACAATCGGTATGGTTTGGGGTTTTGTATTCGCGCCCGCCGATTATCAACAAGGCGATAGTTTCCGTATTATCTATCTGCATGTACCCGCCGCATCCTTATCGATGGGTGCCTATTTAAGTATGGCAATTGCTGCATTTATTGGTCTGGTTTGGCAGTTGAAAATGGCGGATATGGCTGTCGCTGCAATCGCACCGATTGGCGCTGTATTTACCGCCATTGCATTATTTACTGGTGCCGTATGGGGTAAACCTATGTGGGGCGCTTGGTGGGTATGGGATGCGCGTTTAACATCTGAACTTATCTTATTATTTTTATACCTTGGCGTTATTGCTATTTATGGCGCGTTTAGCGACAAACTGCTTGCCGGTCGTGCTGCAGGTATCTTGGCGTTAGTGGGGGTTATTAACCTACCCGTTATTCACTACTCAGTTGAATGGTGGAATACGCTACATCAAAAAGCCACGATTAGTAAATTCGATAAGCCGTCGATGGATACCGATATGCTATGGCCTTTACTGATTAACTTATTAGGCTTCGGTTTACTGTTTGGTACCTTGACCTTGATGCGCTTTAGAAATGAATTAATTACCCGTGAGTCGCACAGACCTTGGGTGAAAAAATTATTTATCGAGGACAAGTAACATGCAATTTGATAGCTTTTCGGCTTTTTTAGCCATGGGTGGTTACGGTTTTTATGTCTGGCTAGCGGTTGCGTTTAGCTTGCTATCATTAGGCTCTCTAACGATTGCGACAATTGTTAAACGTCGCCAAATCATTAACGAAATTAAAAATAAGCATCTGCGTATCGAACGTATGCGCGCTGCTGAAAAAATGGAGAATACGCTGTGAACCCAAGACGTAAAAAACGCTTATCTATAGCGTTGGTGATTATCATTGGTTTAGGTAGTATGACTGGCCTTGTGCTTTACGCGTTAAAACAGAACATTGATTTATTCTATACACCAAGCCAACTGGTTGAAGGTCTAGGTGAAGATAAAGTCAAACCTGAAATTGGCCAGCGTTTACGTATTGGTGGTTTAGTGATGCCAGGTACAGTGACACGTAACATGGAAGACCTTAAGGTTAGCTTTGTGTTAAGTGATGACAACGGTGGTCTGGTTACACTGGAATACGAAGGTATCTTGCCGGATTTATTCCGTGAAGGGCAAGGTATTGTGGCGCAAGGCGTATTAAAGTCGGCTAATGTTATTAGTGCATCTGAAGTACTTGCTAAACATGATGAAGAATATATGCCGCCGGAAGTTGCTGAAGCAATTAAAGGCATTAAGCATATGAAACCTGAATACGGAAACGAAATCAAATAAGGTAGTTTATAATGATCCCTGAGATTGGACATTTTAGTTTAATTGTCGCAACGGCTCTGTCGTTCTTGTTGGCAATTTATCCACTTATAGGCGCGAAGATTAATCATCCTGGTATGATTAATAGCGCTAAACCATTAGCCATTATGCAGTTTCTGCTAATGAGTCTATCATTTGCAGTATTAGCGTACGCATTTGCAACTGATGATTTTTCAGTTGGTTATGTTGCAACTAACTCAAATTCATTGCTACCAATACAGTATAAAATATCTGCGGTATGGGGTGGTCATGAAGGCTCACTATTGCTTTGGTCTTTAACCTTAGCGATTTGGACTGCTGCAGTGGCTGTATTTAGCCGTGGCATTCCGAAAGTTGCGCTAGCACGTGTGCTTTCAGTGATGGGGATGATCGCGATTGGTTTTAACTTGTTTATCTTGTTAACGTCAAATCCATTCGACCGTACCTTGCCTTACTTACCACTCGACGGTAATGACTTAAATCCATTGCTACAAGATATTGGTTTGATTTTCCATCCGCCAATGCTGTACATGGGTTATGTTGGTTTCTCTGTTGCATTCGCTTTTGCCATTGCGGCATTGATGGCGGGTCGTCTTGATTCTGCTTGGGCGCGTTGGTCACGTCCTTGGACGCTTATCGCTTGGGTATTCTTAACATCAGGCATCGCGCTAGGCAGTTGGTGGGCTTACTATGAACTTGGCTGGGGTGGTTGGTGGTTCTGGGATCCAGTAGAGAATTCATCATTTATGCCTTGGCTTGCCGGTACTGCTTTGATTCACTCATTGGCGGTTAGTGAGAAACGTGGTGTATTCAAGTCATGGACAGTGCTACTTTCTATTTCAGCATTTAGCTTAAGCTTGTTAGGTACCTTTTTAGTACGTTCAGGCGTACTGGTCTCTGTGCATGCGTTTGCTTCTGATCCGGCACGTGGTTTGTTTATTCTCGCCTTCTTGATCGCCGTTGTTGGTGGTTCATTACTGCTTTATGCAGTGAAAGGTTCAGAGATTAAGAGTCGTGGTAAATACAGTCTGTTTTCTCGTGAAACTTTCTTGTTAATGAACAACGTGTTATTAATTGCAGCGCTATTAGTTGTACTTATTGGTACTTTGTTACCACTAGTACATAAAGAACTCGGTATGGGCTCGATTTCAATCGGTGTACCATTCTTTAATAATATTTTCTTCTATATGATTATCCCGCTTGCAATTGCCTTGGGTGTTGCACCGTTATTACGTTGGAAGAAACAAGAAGCTGACTTACGTCCACTGTTTAAGCAGTTAGCGGTAAGTGCAGTAGCGAGCATAGTGTTAGCTGTCGCATTACCAGCCATCTTTGCTGATAAGATTAAGATTGTTGCGGTTGTTGGTTTTGCATTAGCATTCTGGGTGATTATCACTAGTTCGCTTGAAGTGTATATCCGTGCCACACATCGCCATGGTTTTGTTTCGGGTGTGACGAAGCTGGGTCGTAGTCATTGGGCTATGGTCCTTGGCCATGTTGGTCTGGCAATGATGTTGATTGGTATTTCTGCAACTCAGAATTACAAAATCGAAAAAGACTTACGTATGCTACCGGGTGATGAAGTGGTCTTTGCTGATTACTTATTCGAGTTCGACCGTATTGGTGAAGCAAATGGCTCGAACTACGAAGGTTATAAAGCGGTATTTAATGTCAGTAAAAACGGTAAGTTTGAGACTGTCATGCGCGCAGAAAAACGTAGTTATTTCGCCCAACGTAGCATGCCGATGACCGAAGCTGCGATTGATTGGGGCGTAACTCGTGACCTTTATATCGCACTTGGTGAACAGTTAGTAGATGACTCATGGGCAATTCGTATTTATTACGAACCTTTCATTCGTTTCATCTGGTGGGGCGGTTTAGTCATGTCTATTGGTGGCTTGTTAGCGGTATCTGATCGTCGTTATCGTTTTGTCAATAAACGTCACGCGAAAGCACAATCATTAGGACAAGAATAATGACTAATGATGTGAAAAAAAAGAATCAGTTAATGACACGACTAATACCCTTGATCGTATTTTTATGTGTGTCTGTGTTTCTTTATATTGGCTTATTTCGTGACGCTACCGTGTTAGAGTCGACCTTCATTGGTCGGCCTGTTCCTGAGTTTGCATTAAACGATTTAGTTGAACCTGAGTTACAGCACGATAAAAGTGTGCTGTCGGGTAAACCTATGCTGTTAAATGTATGGGCAACGTGGTGCCCAACATGTTACGCCGAGCATAAGTATTTAAATGAACTTGCTGAAGACGGTGTTTACATTGTTGGCATGAACTACAAAGATGAGCGTTCAAAAGCCCTAAGATGGTTAGAAGAGTTAGATAATCCATATAAGATCAGCCTTTATGATCCTGATGGTATGCTAGGTCTTGATCTTGGTGTGTACGGCGCACCTGAAACCTTCTTCATTGATAGTAACGGTATTATCCAATTCAAGCACGTAGGTGATATTAATCCGCGTAATTGGAATGGTGAACTAAAAGCTATTTATGAGCAGTTAAAGTAAGGGATTTAAGATGAAAAAATTATTCGTATTAATGACTTTAATGCTCAGTTTCAGTGTTGCGGCTGTGATTGATGTCTATGACTTTGAGACTGAAGAACAAGAAGCCTTGTTTAGAACATTAACGGCAGAGTTACGTTGCCCTAAATGCCAAAACAATAACCTTGCTGATTCGAATGCCTCGATTGCCAAAGATATGCGTCAAAAAACTTATAACATGGTGATTGAAGGTCAGGACGAAGAGCAGATTGTCACTTACTGGATTGACCGATTTGGCAACTTTGTTTTATACAAACCGCCGGTAACCTTAGGCACCGCCATTTTATGGGTTGGTCCTGGTTTATTTGTATTATTTGGTGGTTTAATCATTGTTCGTAACAGCCGTCGTAAAATTAGTGTTGCAACTGATGAGCGCGATGAAGAGTTAACGAGTGCGGAGAAAGACCGTTTGGCCAAAATTTTAAAAGATAGCGAGAAATAGCATGTTGTTATTTTGGATAGTAAGTATTGTATTAGTGGTCGTTGCTGCGCTCGCATTTGTTATTCCCATTAGTGGTAAGAGCAAGTTAACAGGCGCGACACGAGACCAATTAAACAAAGACTTGTATAAGAGTCGTATCAGCGAATTAGCTGACGATGAAGATCAAGGTTTGTTAGACAAAAGCGCAGAGTTTATTGATGAAATGCAACGTGGTCTATTGGATGACGTTGTTGATGAGAAAGCGAAAAAAGTAAGTACTGCGGACTCACCATTCATCTGGCTTGCTGGTGTTATATTCTTAGTGGTTTTCTCTGTGTCTGCTTATCTGACATTAGGCGCACGTGACAAGGTAGCAAACTGGGAAGATGTGTACTCACGTTTACCTGAGCTAACCAATCGCGTGATGAATGAAGGTGATAAAGTGACAGATCAGGAGATCTCTGACTTTAAACTGGCATTAAGCACTAAGATGATGGCTGAACCAGATAACGAATTTGGTTGGTTATTATTGGGTCGTTTAAACGTTGCACTGGGTGATTCAAACGCAGCATTCATTGCTATGGATCGTGCTTATAAACTTGCACCGATGAACACATCGATTGTGACGGGTTATGCCCAAGCATTAATGCTGAGTGATGATCCTGAACAGAATAACTTAGCACGTAAAATATTGATGGATCTTAAACAAGAGAAACCTGACGATATCGAAGTGTTATCGACTTCTGCATTCATGGCGTTAGAAAATCAAGATTACCTTGGCGCAATCGAGCAATGGCAACGTATGTTACCGTTACTTGCTGGTCAGCCAGAACGTATCGAAATGATCCAAGGTAGTATTGAATACGCACGCAAGCAGATTGCAGCTAAAGACGGTTCAGCACCTTTTGCTAACAATGCGGCATCGTCAGTTGATAGTCGTCCTGTTGCAACAAGTACAGAAACGAGTGCAGCGACAAGTGATGCAGTTGCGGGCAATGAGCAAGTAACGATCACGATTACTGCTGACCAAGCTGAAATGAAAGGTTACTTGTATGTTTACGTGAAAGCCGCTGCGGGGCCTAAAGCGCCGCTTGCAGTTAAACGTATCATGGACCCAACGTTCCCATTAACTATCTCATTATCTGATAGTGATGCAATGATGGCACAAATGAAAATGTCGCAATTCCCATCAATTAAAGTCAGCGCTAAGCTGTCTCAAGATTCGGATGTGACAACCAAAGAAGATGACATCAACTCTAATATTGTGACGCTTAATGAAGGCGATGCACGTGCAGTGACGCTTAATTTAAGCCGTTAATTTGTTCAGGTATTACTGATGTTGTAATATCTTATTAATGTTTGTTAATCAGCCCCGCGGAAATTATTTATATAATATCCGCGGGGTTTTTTAGTATCTGTCATCTGGTTTTTTAAATTAAACACAGACAAAAATGTTTATGATGAAATACCCAAAAATAACAAGCTGCACGTCATTAATAGGCGTTAAACAGCGTAGAAGGAGTTGTTAGTGTTAAAAGTAAGAGTGAACATTGCAGAGAAACAAGCGAAGAAGCTTATTTTCGATCTGACCAAGTATAGTGATCACTCAAATCGAGAGTTGACTGATGGCCTGAAAAATAAAATCATCGAGCAGTGGTTTGAAGAGAACAAGTATCCCTTTAAGCGTTTAGTTTCAGACACCCGAAACTGGAATTACACGGTGCCATTTGTCGAAAACACCCTGGATAGCAAGGTCTACATCAGTGGTGAAGGCATTCTTAATGTGAATGATTATCAAGGTGAGTTTGACTCTGCGCTGGCATATCGTGATGTAGCGATTAACAACGCCGACATTGCAGCGTGCTATGCAGCGTACTCTGAGTGCATTACCAAGCTATTCGCATCTTTAACGTCATATTTATCGGTTAAAGCTGAAGCTTACAATATTGATAATGCCGACGTGATTGATAATGAAGGTATTATTGATAATGAAGACAAGAGCGTATCTCTAGAAGACAGAATTAGCCAATGGGTGCCTATATTCTCTAGTGGTAAAGCGTTAGATATGAATAACAAATCTTGGACGCTGTTTCTAGCACAATTGGCTGAGTGTAATGCACACGCTAGCAATCCGACACTTACAACGGATGGTTTATCAGCTACGCAACTTGCTGGAAAAGTGAATGACTTGCGCGGCGGCATTATTAGTATCATGTATGAACTGCATGTATTACTGAACGATGAAATTAAATCTCAGTTGATTAGGGCTGTCTACTTCCCCGATGTCTATGTATCCGAATTGGCTTAGTTCAACAGACTAATCAAGCAGGACTAAATAGAGTGGATGGTTATATTCCATAATATTCGCAGGGCTTTTTTTGTTGCTATTATCGCGAAAATACCTATGATACGCGCTCTATTACTTCGATTACTTATTGCGGGTTGACTATGTATAAATTAAATCTTGATATTGCTGACTTCATGGAAAATTATT
Organism: Moritella sp. Urea-trap-13; assembly: GCF_002836355.1. Lineage (NCBI taxonomy): Bacteria > Pseudomonadati > Pseudomonadota > Gammaproteobacteria > Alteromonadales > Moritellaceae > Moritella > Moritella sp. Urea-trap-13. Next base: position 197,392 of record NZ_PJCA01000001.1, on the reverse strand, counting down.
GGCAGAAAAAACCACTGTTAATTAAAGCGGGATTCAAGGATTTTATCGATCCAATTAGCCCGGATGAAATTGCTGGTTTAGCAATGGAAGAAGAAATCACATCACGTATGGTATGGCGTGAAGAAGATAAGTGGCAAGCGAAATGCGGTCCTTTTACTGAGTTTGAACGTATGGAACAAGATGGCTCTGCTATCTTAGTGCAAGCGATCAACCATTGGCATGAACCTTCGGCTGAATTGGCTAATACCTTTAACTTTATTCCTAGCTGGCGCTTTGATGATTTAATGGTTTCTTACAGTACAGATACAGGTGGTGTAGGTCCGCATGTTGACCGTTATTGTGTATTCATTATTCAAGGCCTAGGCAAGCGTCATTGGCGTGTAGGTGCTCAAGATATGAATCCTCAAGAGTTTGCTGCTAACGGCGCTCTGAAGCATTGTGAAGCATTTGATGCGGTTATTGATACAGTATTAGAACCAGGTGATATTTTATATATCCCACCTTATGCACCGCATGAAGGTTATGCTGTTGGCGAAGCGATTAACTACTCAGTAGGTTTCCGCGCCCAAGACCAAAAAGAACTGTTAAATGACTTTGGTGATTACCTATTACAACAAGACAAAGAATTTGTTCGTTATAGCGATCCTAAATTACAACCGCGCGCAGAACATGGCTCAATCGAAGCAAGCGAAGTGCAAGGTTTAACAGACATCATGACATCATTAATGGCTGATAAAAGCGTTATGCATGATTTCCTTGGCCGTCATTACAGTGAATCTGCACACGAACTCGATATTGTCGTACCAGAAGGCGGTTATATCGCTGATTACGCTATCGTAGTAGATGAAATCGGTATGGAATCTTATTTACGTAAAGTGAATGGCCTAAAGACATTATACTTCCCTGAAATGCCAACGAGCTGTTTCATTGATGGCGAGCGTTATGACTTTGACGCAAGTATTGCTGCAAGCGTGCAAACGTTATGTAATACCACTGAGCAGTCGGCAAAAGAACTTGAAGCGTTAATGGAAGATAAAGTATTTGGTCAACAGTTGATTGAATGGGTTAACTTAGGTTACTGGCACTTTGAGTAATCATTAATGCGTTGTTAGTGTGAACTAGCAAGCATTAGTTAGTAAAAAAAGTAATAGCACTAAGGCTTATGGTCTTGGTGCTTTTTTTTGTCTGCGATTTGGCAAAAATAAGAAACGTGGCGATTAAGCTAGATCAGGAGAGAATAAGATAAGTGGCATATTATTGGCTAGCTGAGCATTTACTGTTTTTCAGGCAAAAAATAACCCCAGTTATTTGCATAACTGGGGTTAGGAAGATTAACTAAAAATAATTACTTATTTTTTAGCGTTGTCTTCTTTAACTTTAGCGATAACGCCTTCAGCTACGTTAGCTGGACAAGGGTTGTAGTGTGAGAACTCCATAGAGAACTGACCACGACCTGATGTCATTGTACGTAGTGAACCGATGTAACCAAACATTTCTGAAAGAGGTACGTCAGCTTTAATACGAACACCAGTGTTACCAGCGTCTTGACCAGCGATCATACCACGACGACGGTTAAGGTCACCAATTACGTCACCAACATGATCGTCTGGCGTGAATACGTCAACTTTCATGATAGGTTCGATTAACTGTGCGCCAGCTTTCGGGATTGATTGACGGAATGCGCCACGACCAGCAAGTTCGAATGCAACAGCTGATGAATCCACTGCGTGGAAGCCACCATCGTATAATTCGATTTCAACGTCTAGTACTGGGAAGCCAGCTAGAACACCAGTTTCCATCAAGCTCTTGAAGCCTTTCTCTACAGCTGGGAAGAATTCTTTCGGTACGTTACCGCCAACAACTGTTGAGTTGAATACGAAACCAGTACCTGGTTCGCCAGGCTTGATACGGTAATCGATCTTACCGAATTGACCACTACCACCAGATTGTTTCTTATGCGTGTAGCTATCTTCAATTGCTTGAGTAATAGTTTCACGGTAAGCAACCTGAGGAGCACCAACAACTAGATCAACGCCGTATGTACGCTTAAGGATATCAACCTTAATGTCTAGGTGAAGTTCACCCATACCTGAAAGGATTGTTTCGCCTGAATCTTGGTCAGTTTCAACTTTGAAAGTTGGATCTTCAGCAACCATTTTACCGATCGCAATACCCATTTTCTCAGTAGAACCTTTATCTTTTGGTGTTACAGAGATAGAGATTACTGGTTCAGGGAATACCATTGCTTCTAGGATGATAGGGTCTTTAGGATCACATAAAGTGTGACCTGTTTGAACGTTACCTTTCATACCTACGATTGCAAGAATATCACCAGCTTGTGCGCTAGTTAATTCTTTACGTTCATCAGCTTGCATTTCACACATACGACCAACACGCTCAGTTTTACCTGTAGCAGCGTTAAGAATAGTATCACCTTTTTTCAACGTACCAGAGTAGATACGGATGAAAGTAAGGGCACCAAAACGGTCATCTGAAATTTTAAATGCTAACGCTTTGAATGACTCTTCAGTTGATACAAGTGCAAATTTACCGTTTGGCTCGCCTTCTTCATCTGTAAGCGGCTGAGGATCAACATCTGTTGGGCTTGGTAGATAATCTACAACACCGTCAAGGATTAATTGAATACCCTTGTTCTTAAATGCCGAACCACAGTATGTTGGGAAGAAGTCCATTGTACGTGTACCTTTACGGATACAACGTTTGATCTCTTCAATAGAAGGTTCAGTACCTTCCATGTAAGCTTCTAATAGCTCATCATCTTGCTCAAGCGCAGTATCAAGTAATAGCTCACGGTATTCTTCAACTTTCTCTACCATGTCCGCAGGAACATCAGAGATTTCGAAGTTTTCTGGAAGACCAGAGTCATCCCAGATGTGTGCTTTACGCGTAAGAAGGTCAACAACACCAACGAAATCTTCTTCGATACCGATTGGTAGAACCATAACTAGTGGGTTAGCATCTAGTACGTCTTGAGTTTGCTTAACAACGCGGTAAAAATCAGCACCCATACGGTCTAATTTGTTTACGAAGATAATACGCGCAACTTCTGAGTCATTCGCATAACGCCAGTTAGTTTCTGACTGAGGTTCAACACCACCAGAACCACAGAATACACCGATACCGCCGTCAAGTACTTTAAGTGAACGGTAAACTTCAACTGTGAAATCAACGTGTCCAGGAGTATCAATAACGTTAAAACGGTGATTGTCCCAGAAACATGTTACAGCAGCTGACTGAATAGTAATACCGCGCTCAGCTTCCTGTTCCATGAAATCTGTAGTTGACTCACCGTCATGTACTTCACCAGTTTTGTGGATCTGTCCAGTAAGTTTTAGGATACGTTCAGTTGTTGTTGTTTTACCAGCATCAACGTGAGCGAAGATCCCGATATTTCTGTATTTTGATAAATCAGCCATTATGTTCTCTATAATTTATTTATGTAAAGATTCGCGCGGAGTATATCATGGTTTTTTGGGAACAAAAAAGAGATAGCTGACTATAAGCTAGCATTTAAGCTGTTTTTTTGCATTTCTATAAAATTAATTTAGATTAAAGCGATGAAAATCTAAATTTCTGTGAATTTATCGAAGTTTTATTCTAAAAACAGGCGCAACTATTTTTATTTCAAGGGCAGCCGCGCCTGTTTTAATGTGTTTATGAATATGTCATTTAAAACTGTTTTAAAAGCGCTACATTGTAGTCATCGACGTTAATGGTTAACTGCTTTTCGGTGATGAGAGCATCTAATTTAGCGATGTCTGCGGTTAAAGTTTCCATCGTTAGTGTATTGTTATCCAAATTGTATTGTTGTTTCGATGCGGCGTAATAGTAATTTAGGATGGTGATAGCGTCTATATTGACAGTTTTATCGTTATTATCGCTGCCTTTTAATGCCGATTTTATATGGTGCAGCTTACGGTATATTTTATTGTTTTCTTGCTTCAGATCCCACACATACATGACTTCTTTTAAGTAGGGATGCTTACGAACAAGGTTGAATGCAATCAATAAGCTAAACACGCCAAGCACAACACCCGCTAAGTTTAGTTTGAAATTATTGCCGTCAGGAACAGCAAAAAAATGGATCAAGACTTGGCCATAAAATAACGCAAAAGCGATTAATATCGCGGTCGCCATGACACTCGCCATGTTTAAGTGTTTACGATAACGAACTTTGTCTATTTGTTGTAGTTGCATTTATTTTTGCTCTTGAATGAAGAGTGAATATTCTAACAAATAAGGGCGTAAATAATAATGTTAACCAGTGAGAAATGATTAAATAAATGTAAATTAATTGAGAGCAGATAAGTTTAGGCGGTGATATCTTTAGGATCGCAGAAGGAAATTGACTGATGCAGAGAGGGGGCATTAATAAAGCACACTGCCTTGTTATTAAAGACAATGTGCTAATAAGCTATTACGGCATAGCCTGTTTAATTGTTATTATTTAGTGCTTGTTGTAGAACCAGTTGGGCGACGGCGATTGCCTTTATTTGCAGATGGACTTGCTTCGCTACGTGGACCGGTGTGACGACGGTTTTTACTTGCTGGTTTGTGACCACGGGAATTTTCACCTGAGCGTTGACCATCTTGATGATCTTTCTTAGGTTGTTTTTCTTTTGGTGGACGAATACCCGGTGTAGTCGGGAATGAATCCATCGGTGCAAAACCGTCAACAACAACGCGTTCAAGGTGTTTTTGCGTTAATTGTTCAATTGCTACTAGCTCTTTCATTTCGTCCTGACAAACGAATGAGATTGCAGTACCTTCAGCGCCAGCACGACCGGTACGACCAATACGGTGAACATAATCTTCTGGTACGTTTGGTAAGTCGAAGTTAACCACTTGTGGTAATTGTTCGATATCGATACCACGTGCGGCAATATCTGTGGCAATAAGCGCTCTTACGTCACCTGACTTGAAGTTCGCGAGTGCTTTGGTACGTGCACTTTGGCTCTTGTTACCGTGAATAGCTGCAGCATTGATGCCTTGCTCTTCTAAGTGTTTGGTTAATTTGTTAGCGCCGTGTTTAGTTTTGGTAAATACCAATACTTGTTTCCAGTCGTTCTCTTTAATCAAGTGCGTTAATAGAAGCGGTTTTTTCTTCTTATCAACTGGGTGCATCCATTGTTCAACAGATTTAGCCGCTGCGTTACGTGGCGTTACTGAAATTTCAACTGGATCGTTGATTAAGCCTTTAGCAAGCTGACGAATATCATCAGAGAAGGTTGCTGAGAATAATAAGTTTTGGCGTTTTGCTGGCAATACCGCAAGGATTTTACGAATATCACGTAAGAAGCCCATATCAAGCATACGGTCAGCTTCATCTAGTACCAATATTTCTAGTTGGTGAAAGCGAATTGCGTTTTGATTATATAAATCTAATAAACGACCTGGCGTCGCCACCAAGATATCAACACCACGACGTAAACGTGCCATTTGTGGGTTGATTTTAACGCCACCAAATACTACGGTTGACGTTAAATTTAAATGCTTGCTATATACTTCCACATTCTCAGCGATTTGAGCTGCTAATTCACGTGTTGGCGTTAAGATTAACGTACGCGCTTGATTAGCACGTGGGCGCGGGCCTTTGCTTAGTTTTTCTAAAATAGGTAGAGTAAAACCAGCTGTTTTACCTGTCCCTGTTTGTGCCGCAGCCATTACATCCCTACCTGACAGTACAGCTGGTATTGCTTGCGCTTGAATTGCCGATGGTGTGTCGTAGCCTTTTTCTGCTACAGCTTTTAGGATTGGTGCGGATAAACCGAGGTCGGTAAAACTCATATAGTGTCTCTTTATCTATGTGGTTGCTATTGATGTGCTTGTGCTTAGTATAACAGCGGTGCTGCAGGGTACATGATAGGTTGCTCAAGTGCAAACTACATAGCTATAGCGAGTCTAAAGTCGTATTTGCTCATAACCTTGTTGACACAAATTGGGAAGTCTATATAATTGGCCCCAGCTTTAAGGTTAGTTTTTTATGAATGTATTTTATTACGAAGTTTTTTTAGTACCTCGTCCTGATTTATCATAAGTAAGTAGTAACACTTCCAGCAGCATCGGCTTTATGCCACTTAATTACTCGATAAATAGGATTACTATTATGTCTAAAATCACTGGTACAGTAAAATGGTTTAACGAAGCTAAAGGTTTCGGTTTCATTCAACAAGAAAACGGCCCTGACGTGTTTGCTCACTTCAGCGCTATCGAAAGTGACGGTTTCCGTACACTTTTAGAAAACCAAAAAGTTGAATTCAACGTTACTGATGGCCAAAAAGGTCCTCAAGCGGAAAACATCGTAGTACTTTAATTCTTTGAATTAATAGTCACTAAGATTGTTTAACTTAAATGAATTGATGATAAATCGAAACGTTTAAGTATAAAGGGCATGTTCTTCGGAGCTTGCCCTTTTTGTTTATTTATTACTGCCATTTAAAGGGTACGCACTGTGAGCCAAACTAATTTTTCTTCTCTAAATTTACGTCCAGAGCTTGTCTCTAATCTAGATACGCTCGGTTATACCGAAATGACACCAATCCAAGCACAAAGCTTACCGTCGATCCTTGAAGGCAAAGATGTAATTGGCCAAGGTAAAACTGGTTCAGGTAAAACAGCGGCTTTTGGTTTAGGTTTACTGCAACGTTTAGACGTTGAACGTTTCCGTATTCAAACGTTAGTACTTTGTCCTACCCGTGAACTAGCAGACCAAGTAGCGAAAGAAATTCGTAAACTGGCACGTGCTATCCATAACATTAAAGTATTAACACTGTGTGGTGGTATGCCATTTGGCCCACAAATCGGTTCATTAGAACACGGCGCACATATCATTGTTGGTACACCTGGTCGTGTATTAGATCACTTAACGAAAGGCACGTTACGATTAGATAATCTAACTACTTTTGTACTTGATGAAGCTGACCGTATGTTAGAAATGGGTTTCCAAGATGCGCTTGACGCAATTGTTGAGAAAGCACCAAGCGACCGTCAAACATTATTATTCAGTGCAACGTTCCCGAAAAAGATTGAAGCAATTGCAGCGAAAATAATGAATAACCCAGAAATGGTTGAAGTTGCGTCAACGCATGATGACAGCACGATTAAACAACATTTCTATAAAGTAAAAAACTTTGGTGAGCGTTTAGATACAGTACGTGGCTTGTTATTACAGCACAAACCTGAATCAACGGTTATCTTTTGTAATACCAAGAAAGACGTGCAAGATGTTGCTGATGAATTAGGCCATTTTGGTTTTAGCGTTATTGCATTGCACGGTGATTTAGAGCAACGTGACCGTGACCAAGCGCTAGTTCGTTTTTCAACGAAGAGTGTTTCTGTTCTTGTTGCTACTGACGTTGCGTCTCGTGGTCTGGATATTGAGTCGTTAGATGCGGTAATTAATTTCAACGTTGCGCACGACAGCGAAATACATGTTCACCGTATTGGTCGTACTGGCCGTGCTGGTAGTAAAGGGTTTGCTTGTACTTTATTTGATGATAAAGAAGGTTATCAAGTTGCACAGCTTGAAGATCGTTTTGGTATGATCACACCAGAAGCATTACCACCAGAAAGTGTTTTAAACGAAACACCAATGGTGCCACCGATGGAATGTATCCGTATTGATGGTGGTAAAAAGCAGAAAGTACGTGCTGGTGATATTGTTGGTGCGTTAACAGGTAAAGATGGTATTGATGGTAAATCAGTAGGTAAAATCCAACTGTTTGATAATTGTGCTTATGTTGCTGTTGAAGCGAAAGTGGCGCAAGCGGCTGTGCAGAAAATTGGTAAAGGTAAATTGAAAGGTCGTACGTTCCGCGCTTGGATTGTACGTTCATTTAACGATTAATAGCTAAATGCATCTGTCAGTAGCGCTCGAATAGACTCGTTACTGACAGATATTATCTTCATAACTTATTATCGCGGTTATACAGTTCTACAAATGAACGACCGTAAGACGCTATAATCTTTGTTATGATAGTTGTGATGATATTGTTGCTCAATTGAGTTGTCATAATAATTACCTTTCTAATTAGTTTACCTAAGAACTATAAGAAAGAGATAATCTGATTTAATTATCTCTAACCCTCCGTTTTAACTGCATTATAGCTATTATTATTTATCTTTATAGCGAAATAAATTTGTCATTAGGATTAGAAAAACTAATCTAGTTTCATGTTCTATTTTTTCGTTAACTGTTCAATCAATTAATCTGTTAAGCACTGCGCTAATAAACTCACTGGATGAATTGTTTCTAGGTCAGTATTCTCTTCAATTTGCCATTTGCAGGTTTCACAATCAGTGATTGCAAAGTCTGCATCACTCTGTTTGATCTGTTCAAATAAGCCTTTACCTATCTTCATTGATACGTCATAGTTTTCTTTTTTGAAACCATAAGTACCCGCCGAACCACAACATTCACTGTTAAGTACAATAACCTTTAAACCGGGGATAGTACGTAGCAATTCTATGGTAAATATGGCTAAGCCACTGCGCTCTAAATGACACGGAGTGTGGTAGACAATGGTTTTATTAACGGGTTTTAACGCCGGCATATTACCGTTCATAAACTCACGTAATAAAAATGAAGTAATGAAATCCAACTTGCTGGTGATCTTGCTGTTATCAACATTTAATACATGTGGGTATTCTTGTTTCAAGGTCAATGCGCAAGTTGATGATGTCGATAGGATCGGGGTATTAAATTGCTCGACAGCGTCGGTCATGTGTTTGACATTAAACAGGGCATTCTTACGGGCTTTATCATGAAAACCATTGGCGATCAGCGGCACACCACAGCATTTCTCTTTCTTCAATAATTTAACACCGATATTCATGGCATTAAGTACTTTAACTAAATCTTTGCCCAGTTGCGGGTTATTGTAGTTAACATAACAGCCGTGAAAATAACTGATCTGACGTTCGAACTGCGCTTGGCTATCGGCTTGTTTTTTATACCAGTGTCTAAACGAGCCAAATGAGTATTTAGGCAATGATTTGTGCTTATCAATCGCCACGGTTTTATCCATGATGGTTTTGATGATTTTTGAATCGGTGATCTTATTCACCAAAGGCGCAATCGGGGTTGATAGTGAGCCAAATAAATCCGTGTGACTTAAAATGTAGTCGCGCATTAATTTAGGGTTTATTTTTTTCTTCTCAAACTTGCCACGTGCCACTGCGATAATATCACCGACATTGACGTTAGAGGGGCAGGCTGTTTCACAGCGTTTACAGTTCGTGCAAAGCTTTAAGGCTTCATCATAATATTCAGGACTCTTTATTCTGAGACGCTCACCATCAGGGCCTGATTCTTTCGGTCCGGGATAATCGGGGTTGGCTTTGGCAACAGGGCAGTACACAGTGCAAATGGTACACTTGATGCATTTTTCAAAACGTGTTGATACTAAATCCATGGTATTGCTTCTCTATGCCAAGCTGTCGCTGGTGATGTTATGTGAATGACTATATTTGGTTTTTTGTAATAGCTGATTAACGGCATGATAAGCGGTACTAATTGCCACGCCACTGCCACTTCCTTCTGCCACTGGATTGTAACCACCTAAATTAGAACCCGCACAAAATAGGTTATTGATCGCTTTGCCTTTGAGCATTGGATTGAAGGTTTGGTTAGTCTTGATACCTAACGATAAAAACGGTTGTGAGTCAGCCGAAAAAAATTGTGGGTTGTACCAAGTACTACGTTGCTCAAGGCTGTTCATGTCTAAATCAAACACCGGTTCTTGTAACTTGTCATGATGACCAATAAGCCCTTTATTAAAGAAACTGCCAGATGCAAAAATGAAGTTGTCGGCCGCCAGAGGCATGCTTTCTAAATTACGGGTATAAACGCGTTTAAGGTTCAATTCACCGTTATTGCTAGCGTCTTCAGCTATATCACCATGGGTAACTTGATCGCCTTTTAATAACATACCCCCACGTTTGATAAACAAATCAATCATGGTTTCTTCAAGCCGTATCCCTAACATTGATGGTGGCATGGTTGGTACTTCGTGAAAGGTTAAATTGGTTAGTGCATATAATTGTTTGAGTGTTTTAAGCCCCATGCCATTGCCCGTAACAGCAGGTAGGATGACTATATCATCAGCGCTTGCGATAGCTAATAACTTATCTGCGAGTGCTTTTATTTCACTGTCGTTAGTTAAGATACGGGCTATATCAATCGAACGCAGTTCACAGGCGTTACGTTTAAGCCCTGAGAAGCCATCAATCGAGATATTAGCATGGGTTATTTCAACGTCTTTAAATTCGGGTATTTGAATCAAGTTATCCGTAACCATCTTGGCATTGAAATCCCGGAAGTCATTAATTTGTACCACCACAATGCGTTTGATGGCGTGTTCAGTTAGTTGCATTGGCAGTTGCTGCACATAAGGCTGCGATAACCAAGTTGATTTTAATGTGCCAAGTGGGGTGATGCGCAAATGATTATCACCGTTATCTTGTTGCGTTAATGGCATGCCTGCGTTAGTAAGTAAATTTTTATACCACTGCATAGATTCAAATACAGTTTTTTTACCGACTTTACTATAGGGATGGGTAGGAAATTCTTGAGTAAACTTATCGAAAATAGCGGCCGGATTACGAATAACCTTACCTGTTGGGGTATGTGAAAGCAGATCGATAGAGCCTGAAGAAAAGTGTAGGGCGCTTTGACCATTGGAAATGATAGCTGTTTTTAATCCAGCCTCAAGGCTACGTAATCCTGCGGTATAACCGGCAATACCACCACCAATAATAATGCTATCAAATTTCATAATAATCCTTATCTGCTTGCTGTTCACCGAGCTTATTAATATCCGTTGCGCCAAATAGGCCTTCATAAAGCCAATAAGTAAATTCGGCTTCTCGCAATGCATCTGCAAACAACACAGGTTTAATACCTTTCCAGCGTTCTTCAAAAAACTGCATTAATAACTTACTCGATTCATAACCACTGCAGTTACCAAAATCACAAAATAAACTCGACGCGCGATAGGTACATAACTCACCTTGGCATGAGCCCATGCCGAGACGGGTACGTCTGCGTAAATCAACTAAGTTAGTCACATCTAATTGCTTAATGGCATACTCAATTTCACCAACGGACACCATTTCACATTCACAAACAATGGATTTACCCTTGGTACTTTGATCAAATTCGGCTACCGCATTTTCACCGTGACGATGGGTTGCAGCCGTGGTGGTAAATACGGGTTGTTGAGATTTGCGTTTTTTATTTTTAGTATTAATCACTGAGCCGGGCAGAGGCTGTAAATGTGTTGTACAACCGCTGCTATTACCGAGTTTGTTGGCAACAAGGTCGGTGGTCATTTCTGCCATTAACCGGCTAGTCATTAATTTTCCACCGAGAATACTGCTAAACCCTGCAAGGCCATCACGCTGCTGGTGATCGAGCAATACAATACCGCGGCTGATGTTACGGCCATCACCACCGCCGACATCGACTAGTGGTCGGACGCCAGCATAAGCCCGCAAAATACGGGTTTGTGCCAGTATAGGGGCTAGTTTGGCACCTTCCTCGATTAATATATTGACTTCTTTTTCACTGATTTTTAGTGTGTCGATATCGTTATAATCAATTTCTTCGGAAGTGGTACCTATGAGTGAAATAGAGTCTCCGGGTACTAAAATATCGGCATCGGCAGGTTTACGACAGCGATTGATGACCAGATCATTAATGCGATGTTCGAATACTAATAATGACCCTTTGGCTGGTAACATCTGCACATTGAGATCGGCGTAGTGGCAAATGTTTTTACCCCAAATGCCTGCCGCATTGATAACCTCTTGGGCATACACTTCAAACTGTTCGTTGGTGCGGGTATTAATGCATTTAGCGCCGATGATGCGATCGCCAATACGAATTAAAGATTGCACCATAGAGTAGGTAAGTAATTGCGCACCATGATTTTTGGCATCTAATACATTAGAAGCACATAAACGGAAAGGGTCGAGCGTACCGTCGGGCACTTTGACTGCGCCAAGTAGACTACGATTGACGTTTGGTTCAAGTTCAATCGCTTGTTGTGGGGTCAGTCTTTGGGTGTTGATGCCTGCGGTTGCACAAGCCGTAATGAAGGTATGTTGAAAATCCAGATCATCTTCTGGTAAGGTAATAAATAATCCGCTGGTTTCTTCAATACAGTGGCTGGCAATATGTTTGAGGATCTTATTCTCTTGGATACATTCACGGGCCGATTCACCATCGGTTACCGCATAACGCGCGCCGGAATGTAACAGACCATGGTTACGGCCTGTTGTGCCTGAAGCTATATCACCTTTATCAAGTAATATGCATGTTATGCCACGTAATGCGCAATCGCGCATAATACTGGTGCCTGTCGCGCCACCGCCAATAATCAATACTTCTGTATTGAAACGGGTTACCTTTCCCATAATTCATCCATATATGCAGCTCAATTAACTACTTATAAGTATGAAGCAGATTTTCATTGATTAATTGATCTTAATCACAAATGTTCGAATGAGCATTCTAACGACTGTTCGAACATCTCGTTTTCATGAAAAAGATTTTATAATTGCTTAAAACGTTGGCAAATAAAATCAATCAGCACTTTTAAACGAGCTGGTTGATAACGATTGCGGTGATAAAGTAGGAACAAGGGGACATCTGGTGAGTGCCATTGTTCTTGAGCTGAGTCTGATATGAATGCTGATGATAAGGTATTGTCGTTAATCTCATCTTCACAATACAATTCCGGCAAGCGGACAATGCCATTGCCATTTTTAGCGGCATTAATGAGTGCTCGGCCACTCTTACAGCTAAAGTTACCTTTAACGTTGACCTCTAACTCATGTATCGGAGCATTATTATGTTGCACTGATTTTTGATGAAAGCGCCAGCGCTTGATACTGCCGGTTAAGCAATTATGTTGCTCGAGATCTTTTGGGTGCTGAATGACCGGATGCTTGGCTAAATAATCAGGACTGGCTAATACTTGCACCTTAATGTCAGTGAGCTTTCTCGCCACTAATCCTGAATCTTCTAATTCCCCCATTCGCACGACTAAATCAAATGCTTCGGAAATTAAATCAACGCGCGGGCTGCTAAAATCTAGCTCCACATCAATATCGGGGTACTGTAAATTAAACGCACTGATAATGTTGGCTAGAATATCTTCACCAATCACGCCACCGACGCAGTTAATGCAGATGCTACCTTGTAACTGTTCTGTATCGTCTTTAGCTGCTATCACGGCTTGGTTGATGGTTTGTAATGAAGTAAGGCATTGCTGAAAAAACTGTTCACCAATCGGAGTTAGACGCTGGGCGCGCGTGGTGCGGATAATCAGTTGTACGCCCAGTTGTTGTTCGAGCTGGGCAAGTTGGCGAGATACATGGGCGCGTGATGACTGTAATATTTCTGCAGCTTTGGTGAAACTGCCTTGCTGTGCAATGGTAACGAAAGCGCGAATGTCGGCAAGAGAAGAACTACTTTGCATTGCTGTGCCTATAGAGATTAAGTTGAGTAAGGATAAGAGTTATTAATCACATTGTAGCTTAAAGCGTAACAGTTATGTTCTTTATTGTGTATATATCAACAATGGTCATTTCTATATACTCTCTTCATCCACTCAGGAGCGCTTAGGTTTAACATTAATAGGCGCGATAAAGTCACTGAGTAGGCAGCTAATCGCTGTCGTTTAGTTTTAACTGTCCTTATCAAAAGTTATCAACATAGAGAGTATATAATGAAAAAATTAGTCGTGATCACAGGTGCAAGTTCAGGTATTGGTGAAGCTACAGCGAAGCGTTTAAGCGCGGCTGGTCATCCATTATTATTAGTAGCTCGTCGAGTTGAAAAATTGGAAGCGCTAGACTTACCAAACTGCTTATGTGAAAAAGTAGACTTAACAGTACATGCCGAATTTCATGCTGCACTTGCTAAAGCTGAAGCATTATACGGCCCTGCAGATTTATTAGTGAATAACGCTGGCATGATGTTATTAGGTCAAATTGATACTCAGCCTGCTGAAGAATTCAAAACCATGTTCGACGTTAATGTCATTGCATTATTAAACGGCATGCAAGCAGTACTTGCGCCAATGAAAGCGCGTAACACGGGTACTATCATTAACATCAGTTCTGTTGCCGGTCGTAAAACATTCGGTGCGCATGCTGCTTACTGTGGTACTAAATTTGCTGTTCACGCAATCACTGAAAACGTACGTGAAGAAGTTGCTATGTCAGACGTACGTGTAATTACGATTGCTCCAGGTGCTGTTGAAACTGAATTGTTGTCACATACAACGTCAGCAGAAATTAAAGCCGGCTATGAAGCTTGGAAAGCCACAATGGGTAATATTCTGGCACCAGATGATGTTGCACGTTCAATTGAATTTGCTTATGCACAGCCACAAGATGTATGTATTCGTGAAATCGTATTAGCAAGCACACGTCAAGAACCTTAGTCTCGTTAGAGTGATGACGACTTATTTGAGTTGTCATCGTTTTAGGTCTCTTCTAGATAGACCAACGCTTTGTTGTTGATGTCCCGGATAATACCCAAACCCTGCAAGCCAAACTCAGTTGGTGTTCTAGCCAGCCTATTCATACCAAAGATCTCTCCCATGATGCCGTCACCGTAAAAATGCCTTTTCTCACAATCCAATATTAGTGCTTTTTGGTTCAACGCTTTTCGCTACAGTCGGGCGTAAACATTATTTAAAACTGATTATTTAATTTAACCTGCCGTACCTTGTAGCTTCAATCGTGCCAAACTACTTATATGGTGATAATTATTCTCCTGTATTGATGATGTTGTTTATCCTGTTATGTGAACTCAGTTACAAAATATAGCCGATACTCATCGGAGGAGTATTCACTGATATGGTCGATAATTTCCTGAAACATATGTTGGAAATGGCTATGTCGTATCTTTATGTCGATTTTAATAAATGTTGGCGAAGCGGAAATCTAAATACTAAGCTAATACCTAGGTTTGCTTTTAAATCAGCGTATTAGATTTGTATTACTAGTGAAGACTCTAGTGGTTACTCAGGTGTATTTTATAGTTTATTAAATGCCATTATAGAATTTAATATGGCTAAAACACTTAAAGTGAATATCCACAAAGTATTATTCATCTAAAATCACACAGTCATGTTAATTTAGTGTTAAATTCGTGACGAGTGTCTAATACTCACTAATGCTTTTGTTAATCAGTTGTTGCTTCATAGATGTTGTATAGAAATTACCTTATGCTTATTTTGTGTTTAGGAATTAGAGAAACAACTCTTTTAAAACGGTGATTTAGCCGACTAAAACCAACATTACAATAATAATAATAGACAAGGAAATTAATATGAAGGTTACAAAAATAGCTTTAATACTAGGTCTAGCATCAACATTACCCAATTTAGTTAATGCTGCTACATTAGAGCAAGTAATGAAAAAAGGCGTACTGAACTGTGGTGTTTCTACAGGGATCCCAGGTTTCTCTGCGACAGATTCAAAAGGCGTTTGGAAAGGTATCGACGTTGATTTTTGTCGTTCAGTTGCAGCAGCAGTTTTAGGTGATGCATCGAAAGTTAAATTTATCCCACTGACTGCAAAAGAGCGTTTTACCGCATTACAAAGTGGTGAGATTGACCTTTTATCTCGAGCTTCAACTTGGACTGCAACGCGTGATACGTCACTGGGTTTAAACTTTGCGGGTGTGAACTATTATGATGGTCAAGGTTTCTTAGTAAACAAAGATCTTGGTGTAACGTCAGCGAAAGAATTAGACGGCGCATCGTTTTGTATTCAAGCCGGTACCACAACCGAACTTAATTTAACTGATTATTTCAAATCGAATAACATGGAATATAAAGCCGTTACGTTTGATACATCAGGTCAAACAATTGATGCCTTCAAAAAAGGTCGTTGTGACGCAGTTACATCTGATGCATCTCAGTTATACGGTTTAAGAATTAAGTTAGATGATCCTAAATCTGCAGTGGTATTACCGGATATCATTTCTAAAGAACCACTCGGCCCTGTAGTTCGTCAAGGTGATGATGAATGGTTTAACGTGGTACGTTGGAGCTTATTTGCGACACTTGAAGCGGAAGAGTTAGGTGTAACAGCAAGTAATGTAGATAAACAATTAAAATCAGCTAATCCATCTGTTAAACGTCTGTTAGGTGTATCTGGTAAAGCCGGTGAAAACTTAGGTCTTAAATCTGATTGGGCATACCAAATTGTTAAGCAAGTTGGTAACTACGAAGAAATGTTTGAAAATAACGTAGGTAAAAACTCACCTCTTAACATTGACCGTGGCCTCAATAATTTATGGAATAAAGGCGGCTTGATGTACGCAATGCCAATTCGATAAATTAATACTACAGTCGCTTCATATTATCAGCTGTTGGTATGTGAAGTGACCTAAGTATATCGGGGGCTTGGCCCCCTTTTTTAAAAGGTTTATTTTGTTATGAATAATTCAAAACTCCCCCCAACCTCCAGCGGTTTATTTAACAGCCCTCAAAATCGTGCGATTATTTTCCAAGTGCTTTCTTTAGTGGTTGTGGTTTTATGCATTTTTTACTTCGTTAACAACATGTTTGATAATGTAGCAAAAAGGGGTATTACTACAGGTTTCTCATTCTTAGGTGAAACAGCTGGTTTTGGTGTCAGCCAAGCGCTTATCCCTTATGATGATACAAGCTCAACGTTTTTAGATGTATTCATTGTTGGTATATTAAATACCATGCTCGTGGGTGTTATTGGTATCGTGCTCGCGTCAATTATTGGCCTATTGGTTGGTGTTGGCCGTTTATCTTCTAATTATTTAATCGCTAAACTGTCACTGGTTTATATTGAAACATTCCGTAATATTCCTATTTTATTGCAAATCTTGTTTTGGTATAACGTGGTGCTTGCTGCGCTACCAAGTCCGCGCCAAAGTATTTCTTATTTTGATTCTGTCTTCATTAATAACCGTGGCTTCATCATGCCAGATCCGATCTTCGAGTCGGGTAGTAGCTTTATTCTTGTTGCGTTCGTACTTGCTTGTATCAGTGTGGTATATCTGGCTAAGTGGGCGAGTAAACGTCATGACTTAACGGGTGAAGAATTTCCATTAATTAGAGTATCGCTGGCAATATTAGTCGTCGCTCCGTTATTGGTGTTCTTTATCACAGGACAACCAATCAGTGCTGAATATCCAGCGCTAAAAGGCTTCAACTTCAAAGGTGGTATCACCATTATTCCGGAATTACTTGCGCTTATTTTCGCGTTAAGTATTTATACCGCGACTTATATTGCTGAAGCTGTGCGTGCGGGGATTGAAGCTGTACCTCCAGGTCAAAAAGAAGCGGCAAAATCATTAGGGTTAAAAGAGCATGTGATTTTGCGTAAAGTCGTTTTACCGCAAGCATTACGCGTGATTATCCCACCAGTTATTAACCAATATCTTAACTTAGTGAAAAATTCATCACTGGCTACAGCAATTGGTTATCCAGAAATTGTCACCTTGTTCTCTGGGACGACACTTAACCAAGTCGGGCAGGCTATTGAGATTATCTTAATGACGATGGCTGTGTATCTTGTTTTCAGTATTGTTATTTCAGTGCTGCTGAATTGGGTTAATGCAAGAATGGAAATTAAAGGAAGATAATATGGCTGTTTATACGATGAAAGAGGCCAAACCAGCACCTTCAACCAGTAAGGGTGTTGTATTCTGGTTACGAGAGAATTTATTTTCCAATATTTCAAATACGCTTTTAACATTGCTTGGTATGTACTTTATTTATACCACGATTCCACCGTTATTAGATTGGATGATCTTTGATGCGACGTGGAGTGGGACTAAAGAAGAAGTGGTAAAAGAAGGCGCGCGCTGGATATTTATTATCGAAAAGTTCGACCAATTTATGTATGGCTTCTACCCTGAAGCCTTGCATTGGCGTCCGAATTTAGTCGCTATTATCAGTATCATTTTTGTATTTTTCATACCGCGCCTGAGTAGTATTAAAATCAAATTTGTCAGTATGCTGTTATACCCAGTTGTGTGCTTTATCTTGATCCGTGGTGGCTTAGGGCTGGAAGTGGTTGGTACTGAAAAATGGGGCGGCTTAATGCTGACTATTTTGGTGGCTGCCGTTGGTATTATCGCATCATTCCCAATTGGTATTTTGTTAGCTCTGGGTCGTCAGTCAGACAATATGCCGATTGTTAAAACCTTATGTGTTGGTTTTATCGAATTTATTCGTGGTGTGCCGCTCATTACTATCTTATTTATGGCGTCGGTAGTACTGCCGTTGTTCTTTAGCGATGGTATTGAGTTTGATAAGTTATTACGTGCGTTAATTGGTATTACCTTATTCCAGGCCGCTTATATCGCCGAAGTGATCCGTGGGGGCTTACAAGCTATCCCGAAGGGTCAATATGAAGCCAGCGAATCATTAGGTTTAAGTTATTGGCAAGGTATGATTTTAATTATTCTGCCACAGGCGTTGAAGATCTCAATTCCGAACTTGGTTGGTTCATTCATCTCGTTATTTAAAGACACGACCTTGGTATTAATCATTGGTTTATTCGATATTCTGGCAATGGTAACACTGACAAACAGTGATACTAGCTGGCTTGGTTTTGAAATCGAAGGTTACGTGTTTGTTACTCTGATCTATTGGGTATTTTGTTTCAGCATGTCGCAATACTCGCGCGTGATAGAACGTCGATACAATACCGATCACTAGCAATTACCGTAAATTTACAGCTTAACACTGACCATTTACGTAAGGTAATTGGTATAAGGAAATATCATGTCAGAACAAGATTATATGATCAGCATGCAAGACGTTAACAAATGGTATGGTGATTTTCACGTACTTAAAGACGTTAACTTAAATATCAAGAAAGGCGAGAAAGTGGTTATTTGTGGCCCGTCTGGCTCAGGTAAATCAACGACGATCCGTTGTCTTAATCACTTGGAAAAATTTCAAGAAGGTAAGATTAACATTAACGGCACTGACTTGATTGAAGATGTTAAAGTTGTACGCCATATCCGCTCACAGGTGGGGATGGTATTCCAACACTTTAACTTGTTTCCGCATCTTTCGGTGTTAGAGAATTTATTGTTGGCACCGACTTGGGTACATAAAAAACCCCGTCATGAAGCCATTAAAACTGCGATGATGTACCTTGAACGCGTAAAAATTGCTGACCAAGCGCATAAGTATCCCAACCAACTTTCGGGTGGACAACAGCAGCGTGTAGCGATTGCCCGTTGTTTGTGTATTAATCCTGAAATCATGTTGTTTGACGAACCTACATCGGCACTGGATCCAGAAATGGTGTCGGAAGTGTTAGATGTGATGGTTGAGCTTGCAGATGAAGGTATCACTATGATCTGTGTAACCCATGAGATGGGTTTTGCTAAGAAGGTGGCAGACCGCGTTATCTTTATGGATGCAGGGCAGATTATTGAAGAAAATGAACCGCATGAGTTCTTTGATAACCCGCAATCAGATCGTTTAAAATTGTTTTTAGAGCAGATTTTATCGCACTAAGCTAATATCAAAGCAAACAGTACAGATTAATAAAGCCTTACTCTAACTCCGTTACTATAATGGGATTGGGGTAAGGCTTTTTTATTACAAGGAGATGAGTATGCTGGAAATGATAGAGATTGAAATTGACAATGCGGTTGCCTTTCAAATGTCGGGTAAAATAACTGAAGATGATATGGCTTTAGTGCTGCGCTTCGCCAAAGAGAAAATTGAGCACTATGGCAGTATTGTCCTGCTGGAAAAGATTGATTCGTTTAGCGGTGTTGAGTTTGCGGCGATAATCGAAGAGTTTAAATATTTGTTTGATGTCGGCATTAGCAATATAGACAAGGTCGCAATTCTCACGGATAAAAAGTGGATAGAGCATATTGTTAATATCGAAGATAAAATATTTAAAAGTATTGATATGCAGTGCTTTTCTTTAGAAGAACAAGAGCAAGCAGTTGAGTTTCTTAAAAACGCATAATTCAGTACAATGTATCAAGCGTTTTCAAGGAATATAATATGACAACTAATGACCTAACGTTTAACCCTGACTATCGTGACGATGCGCCTAAAATGGCTGATATTGAAACGTGGACTGGTTATGCCATTTTAGAGTTTGGCGCACCTTGGTGCGGGCACTGTCAGGCTGCTGAATCTGTTGTTAAAGATGTAGTGGCGGAGCACCCGCAATTACCACATATTAAAATAGCCGATGGTCGAGGAAAAAAGCTAGGACGGATATTTAAAGTTAAGTTATGGCCGACGTTGGTATTGCTAAAAGATGGACAGGAAGTATCGCGAATTGTCAGACCGACCGGTATTACAGAGGTGCGAGATTTATTAGCTGGTATATAATAAAAAACCAGCAATCGTTAGCGACTGCTGGTTTATAGGGGGATAAGCCTTGCATGTGGGGACTAGCGCAAATTTTATCTTATTGCTTTGGTTACAATTTATTATTTAAAGTTAAGCGTTAACTGTATCAGCTGGTGATGGTGTACGAATTAAATGATCAAAAGCACTTAAGCTGGCTTTTGAACCTTCTCCCATCGCAATGATGATTTGCTTGTAAGGTACAGTTGTTACGTCACCAGCAGCAAATATACCTGCCACAGATGTTTCACCTTTAGCATTCACTTCAATCTCACCACGTGGTGATAACGCCACGCCACTGCCTTTTAAGAAATCACTGTTAGGCATCAAGCCAATTTGTACAAAGATACCTGCAAGTTCGATCTGTTTTGCATCACCTGTGGCACGGTCAATATAATTAAGCGCTGTGACACGGGTTCCGTCACCAATCACTTCAGTGGTTCGGACTTGCTTAATGATGGTAATATTAGCAATACTGTTGGCCTTATTAACCAATACTTGATCGGCACGTAAGGTATCTGCAAATTCGAGAACCGTCACATGTTCAACCAAACCAGCTAAGTCGATAGCAGCTTCGATACCGGAATTACCGCCACCGATCACGGCTACTTTTTTGCCTTTAAACAATGGGCCATCACAATGTGGGCAGTAAGCGACGCCTTTGTTACGATATTCTTGTTCGCCTGGTACATTCATTTCTCTCCAGCGTGCGCCGGTTGATAAGATCACGCTGCGGCTTTTTAATGTCGCGCCACTGTCGAGTTCAACATGAATATAACCATCAGCGTTTTTTTCTGCGCTGACAATACCACGAGCTCTTTGCTCATTCATGATATCGACGTTGTATTCTTTGACGTGTTCTTCAAGGGCTGCAGCAAGCTTAGGACCTTGGGTCTCTTTTACCGAAATAAAGTTTTCGATAGCCATGGTATCCATGACTTGGCCACCAAAACGCTCGGCTACCACACCAGTGCGGATACCTTTACGTGCCGCATAAATTGCAGCGGATGCGCCAGCTGGACCACCACCGACGACGAGCACTTCGTATGGTTCTTTTTCGTTTAATGCCTGCGCTTGTTTTTTTGTTGCGCCAGTATCGACTTTGGCTAAAATCTCAGTTAATGAAATTCGACCTTGGGTGAACACTTCACCGTTTAGGTAAACACTTGGTACGGCCATGATGTTACGTTCAGCGACTTCATCTTGGAATGCAGCGCCATCAATCATGGTGGTTTTAATATTTGGATTCGTTGCTGCCATCATATTTAATGCCTGCACAACATCCGGACAGTTTTGGCAGCTTAATGAAATGAATACTTCGAAGTTCATTTCGCCTTCAAGATTAGCCATTTGTTCAATGACGTCTGCGCCTAGCTTCATTGGGTGACCACCACTGTGCAGTAGCGCTAATATCAATGAGGTAAATTCATGACCCATAGGTAAACCCGCAAAACCAACTGCTGTTTTTTTGATTGGGTTAACCACTTGCATGATAGGTTTACGTGCACTCGCATTTTGGTCTTCAATAACGCTTACTTTACTGCTCAATGACGCGATGTCGTTGGCTAAAGTATGTAATTTTTGTGCTGTCTCACTGTCATCAAGGCTAAGCACGAGTTGTACTTCAGTCTTTAAATTTTCTAAATAGGCTTTTAACTGGGTTTTCATATTTTGGTCTAACATGGTGACACCTTCTATTCTGCTTATGGCTATATGAGATACGTTTATGGAAAACGCTATTAGCAATTTGGTTAATTTAAAAATCTATTTTCTATTTTCTATTTTCTATTTTTGTTTCTTTGTTTCTTTGTTTTTATTTTTAGAGCGTTGGCGAAAATGTATTTTTAAATGACCTCAGTAATCGTTAACTGATACTGAGGTCGACTTTGTTACTTTAAACAATCAATCTTTAAAGTTGCCTTTAAATTAGATTTTACCAACTAGGTCTAATGAAGGAGCAAGTGTTGCTTCGCCTTCTTTCCATTTAGCTGGGCAAACTTCACCTGGGTGAGCTGCTACATATTGCGCGGCTTTAACTTTACGCATTAAGTCTTCAGCGTCACGGCCAATACCTTCAGCAGTGATTTCCATTGCTTGGATAACACCTTGTGGGTCAACTAGGAAAGTTGCACGATCTGCAAGGCCTTGACCTGCACGCATAACATTGAAGTTGTTTGTGATGTTGCCGGATTGGTCGCCTACCATGAAGTAGTTGATTTTGCCGATAGTGTCTGAACTGTCGTGCCATGCTTTGTGAGTGAAGTGAGTGTCAGTTGATACTGAGAAAACTTCAACGCCACGTTTTTGTAGTTCTTCGTAATGGTCTGCAACATCACCTAGTTCAGTAGGGCAAACAAATGTGAAGTCAGCAGGGTAGAAGAAGAATACTGCCCATTTACCCTGTACGTCTTGTTCTGAAATTTCTACGAATTCGCCTTGTTTGAAAGCCGTTGCGTTAAATGGTTTAATTTGAGTGTTGATCATGTTGTTATCCTATTAATTAGTTAATTAGTTAATTAGTTAATTGTGTGATGGGACTCTTGCTGCAATCTTGCTGCGAATCCATGAGAAGGATTATGGGGGAATCGATTTCATAGGTAAAGGTGATTGAATCTATGAAAACGATTGATTAAAGCTATCATTGTTTTGGAGCTTATTAATGGACATGGTATGATTTAACTTAAAGCAGAATCGCGCCAAATTTAGTAACTCAGGAACAACCGTGATATGAGCATGGCATTAGCAAAAACAGAATTAGTAACAAGTGGGTCAGTAACAATCGAACTGGCAAAAATAGAACATTTAAACGCTTTCAAATCCTATGTCGACGAATGTGTCGATGACGGTATTATCCTCTATGAGTTTATCCTTAGTCATTACGAGCGCTATCTTAGCAAACGCATTGCATATGCTAAAGGTGAGCAATTACCGAGAGGTTGGACGCCGATCCGCACTTATTTTTGTATCGAAGATGGGGTTATTCTTGGCTCAATACGAGTGAGGCAGGGCTGTGGTGACTATATCGAGAACGTTATTGGTCATATTGGTTATGAAACCAGACCCTCAGCGCGAGGTAAAGGTGTAGCGAGGTTGATGTTGTCTCATATTCAAAAGGCGGTACTGACTGATGACGTTATCATCAGTTGCGACCCGACTAATATTGCTTCACGTAAGGTGATCGAAAGTTGTGAGGCGCGATTTCTTAATGAATACTACTATGCAGCAGAAGAGCAACAAGTACGCAGATATCAATTATCTCCAGGGGCATAAATAAGGCGTTTTATGCTGTTGTAATTTAATCAGAAATTGATATTCTGGATACACAAGTTAATAACATAGATGTATGTAATAGGCGTTATTATTACCCTTGTCTATTGATTCATATTAAAAAGGAATTTTATGAATATCAAACAAGCCTCACTAGAAGAGTTAAACGACCTCGTTAGTTTATTTGATCAATATATGGTGTTTTATAAGCAGCCATCAGCACCACAAAAGTACCGACCGTATTTAGGTGAGCGTTTACTTAATAACGATGCTACCGTGTTTATCGCTTATAACAAAGCCGGTGACCCGATGGGTTTTGTACTTAACTACCATTCGTTTTCATCTGTGTCGTTGGGAAAAATAATGGTATTAAACGATTTATTTATAGCGCCTGAATATCGCCGACAAGGGCTGGCTAATGAATTGATTCATCGGGTAGTGAGGGAGGCTCGCAATACCGGTGCTATTCGGGTTGATCTCAATACAGCCCAAGATAACTTCTCGGCGCAAGCCTTGTATGAAAAGTTGGGCTTTGTAAAAGACACCTCGTATTTTTCCTATAATTTGGCGGTCAAATAACAGCTAAATTATTGATAGAAAGTTATTCATACCAGCTATTAATAACGGATCCCAGCGCGTTGATAGATGAAGCCTAACAACCAAGCTGGGCCGACTAATAAAAACTGCAGATCCTCAAAGAACGAGGGTTTCGCCCCTTCAATTTTATGGCCGATAAACTGAAATACCCAAGCAATCGCAAATAATACCGAACTCAACAGCCACAAGGGTATAGCTAAGTACAGCGTCAGCATATGGCTCGCTACTAGACATAATCCGGTAAACAGTAGCATGCCCAATAAGATACGCTTTGATAAGGTGTAATAGAAATACATCGCCGGTAGCATGGTTAATGTTGCCCAATTTATCCAAGGTGATGCGCCCATCCAATCCATTTTGGGGATAGACCATAGCAAACCGACGATGGTAAAAAAGATGATGGGTACCATGATCCAATGGATGAGTTTATTGGTTTTGTTTTGATGGCTAACCCCATATTCATCAAACCATTGTTGTACTGTTCTTGATTGACGTGACATATTTTGCTTCCTTGCGTTGTCTTAGATTCACTGAATGATAATGTATATGGCGATTGCGTGAATAGGCTAGCATGGTGAACAAAATAAAATTGTTATCGAGATTTTATTTTTGATATTTAAGGTAATTTATGCTGTGGTTTATTGAAATGAATAGTTCATTGTTAAGTCGAACCCAAGTGCAATGAGGCACTTGGGCTTACTGGATGTAAATTTGAGGCCGCGTTAGTGGTTATTTAACCAATACTGTCTCTAACACATCAAATAGATCATCAATTTCGCTGGTGGTATTGTAGTGCATAAAGCCAATACGAATGACGCCACCTTTATCTAAAATACCGAGCTGTTTGCACAAGCCGATTGCATAGAAATGACCGTTCCAGACACACATATTGTGTTGACCAAGTAGGCCAGATACATCTTCTGGTGAAGCGTGTTCGATACGGATAGAGAAGGTTGGCGTACGCTCAGCTAATCTGTCCATGTCACTAATACCGTACAAGGTCACATTGCTGTACTGCGCTAGCTTGGCAAGGAAGTGTTGGCTCAGTTGTTGCTCATGTGTTTGATATAATTTGAAGCTTTGCACCAGTCTTTCACGTAGTGGCAGCGTTTGGTCACCTGCATGGGCAAGGTATTCAACTGCCGCAGTAAACCCAGCTAATGCTTCAAAACTTTGAGTACCGGTTTCAAAACGACCGGGGCCTTGGTTTGTTGCTGGCTCTACCTTGTACGGTGATATGCTATGTAACCATTGTGGTGCTACATACGCGATACCGACATGTGGGCCAAAGAACTTATACGCTGAGCACGCTAAGAAGTCACAACCCAATGTCTGCACATCTACCAGCTTGTGTGGCGCGTAATGAACTGCATCAATATAAACCTTAGCGCCGACGGCATGTGCGGCTGCAATAATTGGTTTAACATCTACCAAAGAACCTGTGGTGTTCGACGCAAATGTTAAAGCAACTAGTTTTGTTTTAGCTGAAATCAGTGAGATTAAGTGCTCGCTATCGAGTGTGCAATCGTCTTCATTCACACGGGCTTGGTGTACTACCGCGCCTTTATCATCCGCGGCTTGCTGCCATGTTGAAACATTTGAATAATGGTCAAGCGAAGTCACAATAACTTCATCGCCCGCTTGCCAATCACGGCTGATGGCACGGCTTAATTGGAACGTCAGTGAGGTCATGTTGGCGCCAAAAACGATGTTATCTGGCGACTCGGTATTTAACAGTGCTTGGCCTGCTAGGCGAGCGTTACGCATGACATCAACGGTCTTTTCACTTGAGAAAAAGCGGCCGCCAAGGTTGGAGTTATATTTACCTAAGTAGGCAGTCATGGTATCGAGTACTGACTGTGGAACTTGTGAGCCACCAGGACCATCAAAAAAATACACTGGCTCGCCATTTACTTTTTGCTGTAGTGCTGGAAACGCTTGGCGGATTGACTCAATACATAAGTTCATCGGTTATTCCTTTAATAAAATCATGATCACGTTTACAACTTTTTTTTGTAAAGCGTAATACTGTTCTTTAGTGTGTTAAATAGGTTGTGGTGACTGTTTTAATGACAGTTCGCATTGCTGCTTATTCGTTACGCAGTGAAAACAAATACGTCGCGCAGACCGGTTTCATCTTGTAGACCAGGTAGTGTTTCAGTCACGTAGTGATAATAGCGACGGTCATTAAAAATGATGAATTGGTTCTCTTCTAGCGTGGTGCTCATGTGTGGATGTTGATCCACAGGCGATGAAAAAATTTGCGTAAATGCGCCAGCGATGTTGTCTCTCTTCACACAAAAAATACCGACAAAATCAAAACCGTCTTGATGAATACCTTCTGGTGCTGGAGAGCCTGATTTATCTTGTGAACAAACTACGCGGATCTGATGTACGCCAATTGGCTGCTTAGTGGTATCAACGTTAGTACGTTCAAGAAATGAATTCAGTAGATTCTGAAAATCAGGGTGTTGATCAAGCGTTGGCGAAATGTCTTCAAATTTACGCTGCACGTTACCAATCAAACGGTTTACATCAGATGACTGCATAAACGTGCTTGAGCCTAATTTTTCAAACTGTGTGTCAGTCTTTTGATATTGAGAAAATGCACGGAATCGACAGTTACTTTCAAGGTAAGGATCTGCACCTAAATCATTAAAGAAATTACCTAAGTTTTGCGCGCAAGTTGCGGGTGCCTGAAATGCTTCAATAAGAAATGAACCGTTCATGGTGTAAATCCTTGGTTAACTAGATGTAAATGTAATGCTGATTATCCGTGTAAACGGAATAGTTACAAGGTGGGGGGCTAACTTCAAAAGTATGTTTTACAAAAGGCTGATTTTGTATTTCGAGTTGAAACTATAGTGTTGTTTTGGTGTTTCGTTTTGAATTTATATTTTACGTTTTAGGGTTTTTACGATATTCAGTTTATTGATATCAAAAAGTGGAATGATAACTAGCGCACAAAAAAGCCCAAGCAATTTGTTACTATTTCTAGTTAACGTGTTACTTGGGCTGTTTTAATTATCTACTGCGTGCTTGACTGTCTATAGCATTATTAGCTATCCACAGCTTAAATTATAGCTCGTTAACGAACTCAACAGCACGACCGATGTAGTTAGCTGGCGTCATTAATTTTAATTCCGCTTTAACTGCATCAGTTAGTTCTAGTGTATCGATGAATTCTTGCATAGCAGGACCATCAACACGGCGCCCACGTGTAAGCTCTTTTAGCTTTTCGTATGGTTTTTCGATGCCGTAGCGACGCATAACTGTTTGGATTGGCTCAGCCAGAACTTCCCAGTTACGATCAAGGTCAGCAAGTAATGCAGCTTCGTTAAGCTCTAATTTACTGATGCCTTTTAACGTTGACTCGTAGGCAATAACAGAATAACCGATAGCAACACCTAGGTTACGTAATACAGTTGAATCTGTTAAATCACGCTGCCAGCGAGAAACCGGTAATTTTGCCGAAAGGTGATTGAATAGTGCGTTAGCAATACCAATGTTGCCTTCTGAGTTTTCAAAATCAATCGGGTTAACTTTATGCGGCATTGTTGAAGAGCCAATTTCACCAGCAATCGTTTTTTGTTTGAAGTGACCTAGGCAAATATAACCCCAAATGTCACGGTCAAAATCAAGAATGATGGTGTTGAAACGTGCTATTGCGTCATAAAGTTCAGCAATGTAATCATGTGGTTCGATTTGCGTTGTGTACGGGTTCCATACAACACCAAGGCTAGATACGAACTCTTCAGCGAACTCGTTCCAATCAACATCAGGGTAAGCTGAGATGTGTGCGTTGTAGTTACCTACAGCACCGTTGATTTTACCTAAGATTTCAACATTAGCGATTTGTAGCATTTGACGGCGTAAACGTACAACAACGTTAGCAAATTCTTTACCCATAGTACTTGGCGACGCAGGCTGGCCGTGAGTACGTGATAATAATGGTACAGCAGCATATTCTTTTGCTAATACTGTTAGGCTATCGATCAGCTTTTCACAGTAAGGTAAAAGAATTGTTTCACGAGCTTCAGTTAACATTAACGCGTGAGACAAGTTGTTGATATCTTCTGAAGTACAAGCGAAGTGGATAAACTCAGAAACTGCATTCAATTCTGCGTTATCAGCTACTTTCTCTTTTAAGAAGTATTCAACTGCTTTTACATCGTGGTTTGTTGTGCTTTCAATTGCTTTAATACGCGCAGCGTCAGCTTCAGAGAAGTTGTCTGTAATGCTGTTTAATGCAGCGTTTGCATCAGCACTTAGTGCTGGTACTTCTGCAATCGCGTCACATTCAGCTAGTTTTTGTAACCAACGAACTTCTACTTGTACACGGTATTTGATTAGACCAAATTCACTAAAAATTGAACGCAGGGCTACTGTTTTACTACCGTAGCGACCATCGACCGGGGAAACAGCTGTTAACGCTGATAATTCCATTACATACTCCTGGGTGTGTTTAGGTTAAATTCGAGCTAATTGTTGCTTTGCTTGCTCTACCATGTGTTTACGATTGAAAACTACTTGGCGACGTTGACCGCCTGTTTGTCGCCACAACACTGCTGAGCGAATACCGGCAAATAGTAATGCACGGATCTTATCTCTCACCAATGTTTGTTGTAGGAAACTTGCTGTTCCTGCAATTTGGATCTTGGTGCCAAGTGGGCTGATTAAGTCCACATAGATTGACGCCATATTACTTAGAATTTGCGCTTCCGTTAACTCGTAATGATGAGTTTGACGTTTAACTTGTGAGATGCGCTCACCTAACATACCAAGAATATCATTGCGTTTAGCCAGTTTACGCTCTAGGGCAACTAAGCCGATCATGTAGCGTGTTAAGGCGCTATCAGGACCTTTAGAGGTATTGCTTAACTGAGCAATCAGGGTTTTGTAGCCTAATTCTAGGTTTGCGTAATCGCCATACACCTCAATCGTTTGACTCGGGTCTGTCACAATCACACAACGTAAGGTATTACTTAATTGTGTTTCATCACAATTGCCAGTTGTTGCAAGCTGGTGCACGAGTGCAGCAGCCTGACAAACGCCAGCAAAGGCTATATTTGATTCTTGGAAGTTAGTTGACACTGTTAGCCCCTAATTTGAACATCGATGATTGCGCCACCTAGGCATACGTCATCAAGGTAAAATACCGCTGATTGACCTGGTGTAACGGCAAGTTCGGGTTTATCAAAAGTTACTTCAATTTGGTCTTCGCCGATTGGTGTTACCAAACAAGGCACATCAGTCTGGCGGTAACGTGTTTTTACAGTACAACGTAATGGCTGTGTTAATGGTTCGCGGCTAACCCAATGGAGCTGCGAGGCCAGTAAACCTTCTGAGAATAAACGTGGGTGGTTGTGACCTTGTGCCACAAGCAATACGTTACGCTCCATATCTTTATCAACCACATACCAAGGTTCTTGGCTGTTGTTGTTTTTCATGCCGCCGATATGTAGGCCTTTACGTTGACCGAGTGTGTGGTACATCAGACCTTGGTGTTCACCAATTTCTTCGCCATCAACACTTTCAATTTTACCCGGTTGTGCAGGTAAGTATTTGCTTAAGAACTCAGTGAATTTACGTTCACCAATAAAGCAGATACCAGTACTGTCTTTTTTGTTTGCTGTGATCAAGTCTTGTTCTTCAGCAATACGACGTACTTCCGGCTTTTCTAATTCACCCACAGGGAACAATGAGCGTGACACTTGCACATTATCTAACGTGTAGAGGAAATAGCTCTGGTCTTTATTGCTGTCTAAGCCACGTAGCATTTCAAATGTGCCATCGGCTTTTTGACGACGACTCACGTAATGACCCATAGCAATATAGTCAGCAGAAAGTACTTCTGATGCAAACTGTAGGAATGCTTTAAATTTGATTTCTTTGTTACAAAGAATATCTGGATTTGGAGTACGACCGGCTTTGTATTCCGCTAAGAAGTATTCAAATACGTTGTCCCAGTATTCAGCCGAGAAATTAATCGCGTGTAACTCGATACCTAATTTATCACATACTGATTGTGCGTCTGCTAGGTCCTCAGCAGCGGCACAATATTCATCATTATCGTCATCTTCCCAGTTCTTCATGAACAGGCCTTCTACTTGATAACCTTGCTGTTGTAGCAGGTAAGCAGAAACAGATGAGTCAACACCGCCGGACATGCCAACGATTACTTTTTTAGTACTGTTTAACGCTTTAGTACTTGCGTCGATTGTAGTATTTGTCATAGGACCTTTTAATTACTCTTATAGTAATGCAAATAAAGTTAAAGGCTTTTTTGCTAATGTGTTAAAAATATTGTGAAATAAGCGTTCTTAGTGGCGTTAATTACGGTTCACTGAAACACAAATTTCAATGGCGCGAATTTTACCATGAAGACCAACTCAAAAACAGGCTTTGGTCTTAATTCATCATGTTAATACTGCTTTCAACTAGCTCACCTGGTTGGATGTTATCCAGTGTCCAAGGGCCAATGCTGTAGCGGATTAAACGTAAGGTCGGATGGCCGATATGTGCAGTCATACGACGCACTTGACGATTACGCCCTTCAACGATGGTTATTGCTAACCAGGTTGTGGGAATACTTTGACGTTCACGGATTGGTGGTACACGTGGCCACACCGCTGGTTCAGTCATTATTTCAACTTTAGCGGGCAGTGTCGGGCCGTCTTTTAAGACGATACCGTAGCGTAAATCACTGAGTTTTTCAGGGCTAGGTTCACCTTCAACTTGTACCCAATAGGTTTTTTCTGTTTTCTCACCAGGTTGCGTTAATTTTGCTTGTAAGCGACCGTTGTTAGTGAGCAGTAATAAACCTTCACTGTCACGATCTAAGCGACCAGCGGCATAAATATCCGGTACCTTGATATAGTCTTTTAAGGTTTCGCGATTATCAGCATCGGTAAACTGCGTTAATACCATGTAAGGTTTGTTGAATACATAAACTTGAGTCGGGCCGGCTTCTTTAGGCTTAGCATGCTGTGGGCGATTACTCTTGCCGTGTGCTTGTACCGTATTGGTATAGCTGATCTGGCTCTTTTTACCCTGTTCAGATGGGCTTTTCTTTCTACCTAGGGTTAATTTAGGTTTTGTTGGTGATGGTAGTGGTGCTGGTTTTGACATGCTATCGCTAATAATTAAGATTTCTATATAGCAATTGTAGCAAATTTTGACGGTCTATTTATAGGGGAATCTATAGAGTCATCTATAGGGGCTATTTATAAGGAGATGTAGATGGTCGCTAAAGACGTGCTGATATTAGCGACCCTTACTAAAAATTAATAAAGTTGTGCGGGTAATAACGGCCTTAATCTATCCGAGAGATACATGGCACCTTGCTTGGTGGTGTGAACTTCATCATAGAAGAATGGCAGACCGTTTTTATCAACAACATTACATTTTTTTACTGGGCAAAAAGCATAAGTCATATTAATAAATTGATAGTCTGCGTTTTGATGCTCACGGAAAAATGTATTATTTTTAATGTTCACTGCAGGCAGTGATTCAAATACCAGCTCGCTCACTTCTTGTTGATTATCAAAGGCGTTAAGCATCATGATCGGCAATGCGCGTGCCATACCTTTGTTACCAATAATATATATTTTAGCCTTGGGATTTTTCTGTTTTATCGCTTTAACGGCCTGAATGTTATAATTTAAAGACCAGTTTCGCCAATTCATGGCAATGAAAATAAAGTCAGCATTCAGTAAGCGAGTATCAGCGGTTATTTTTCTGATCCTGGCTGCGCATTTAAGCAATCTTTTCTCACCGATATTCTTAGAGAGATTGATCCTGTCGTAGAGGGCATTTAATGGTTCAGGCAGGTGGTAAAAAACCCCACATTTGGCTGATATTTTTTGCGCCATAAAATTAATGCGGTCATTATCAATGACACTCACTTTCTCGTTGATGACATTAACAAAGTCAGCAGATTGAGAGTCACCGATAAACATCACGTTTAACTTAGTATTATCGAACTTATGTTTCTTAAGTTGGTCCATCATTTGCCAAGTAAAAAGCTCACCTTTATCGGATTGATTTAAATTGGCTTCAATAATGTATTTTGGCATCCCAGATACGTGATTCAGCATAAACGGGATTGATTTATAAAAACCAACAAATACCAACACGCTCATTAGGGTGAAGATTAGGGTGTTTTTTCTTTGCTTAAACTGATTACTTTCAATTAGATAAAAACTCATTGCACCAAACACAACCGACAATACTAAACCAATTGGGATCCAGTTATCTAAGTTAAAGTAGGTACCGTACACCGCAATCGGCCAGTGCCATAGGTAGATTGAATATGACCATTTTCCCAGTGTTTGAAATATCCTATTGTTGGTGAGAAGACTTGTTTCTCGGTTACTCAGCAGGATGAGGTAGGTACCAAACACGGGTACGCAAGCTATGTAACCAGGCCACGGTGTCACTTTAGACGTTAAGGTAAATGATAATAACATTAACGTTATACCGATAACTTCGAGTACTCTTTTTTGGTTTTCGTTTAACTTCAATGGGTAGAAATAAGCGACGCCGCCTAATAGCATTTCCCACGCTCGTGTTGGCAGGGAGAAATAAGCAAATGTCGGCCACATATCTGTGGCAATAATGCAGAATATAAAGCCTAAAACAGTGCTGACAATTAATAGACGCTTTAACGTTTCAAGTGAAAAAGAGCGTTTTAAAAACAATAGTATAATCGGATAGATAATATAAAACTGCCATTCAACCGACAACGACCAAGTATGTAACAGCCATTTCTCATAAGCCCCTGCATCAAAATAGCCCGATTCATAAAAATAGGTAATATTAGATAGAAAGGTGATACTACTCGCTGCATGCTTGCCTAAATTTACATAGTCCATCGGTGGCAATAAAAACCAACCAAATAGTAGTAAGGTGAAGCACAGCAGGGCAAGCGGGGGGATAATTCGGTTGGCCCGACACAAATAAAATTCAACTAAATTTAACGAGTCGGTGTTTAAGCCTTTAAAAATAATGCCGGTCATTAAAAATCCGGAAATGACAAAGAAAATATCGACACCAGCAAAGCCTCCGGGCGCAATGCTCGGATTAAAATGGAACAATACCACAGCAATAAGTGCGATTGCTCTTAAGCCATTTAAGTCAGTTCTAAACTTCACCTTGGGTACCTTTATTAACCTTGAAAATTATTTACTTTGAGAGCTGTCGTGATAACGACCTTATTCTAAAGTGTATCGCAATATTTTAGTTTACGTTATTGTCAGCTGGCTTTTGTAAGTGTAAATCACGATTATTAAAAATAAAGCGCAGGTGTTCACTGACATTAAGAGAATTCTGTAGAAATGTAAATGAAATACTCGTCAGATTGTAACTGAATATGAAGGATTTTATGGTGGCATAGGTTTATAATTTGCGAATAGGCATAAAAAACCGCAACAGACAGATCCATTGCGGCTTTGGTATTAAATCAATGGTTTATTGATTTATTTATTTTAACTAAGCGCAACATTTAATAATGCATTGAATGTTGTACTTGGGCGCATGATTGCTTCTATCTTCGCAGGGTCTGCGTTGAAGTAACCACCAATATCCACCGCTTTGCCTTGAGCTGAGTTTAGCTCTTCAACAATTTGCAGTTCATTGGCAGCAAGGCTTGCTGCAAGTGGTGCAAATTGCGCTGCTAGCTCAGCATCTTCTGTTTGTTCTGAGATGCATTTAGCCCAGTACAGAGATAGATAGAAATGACTACCACGGTTATCTAGCTCACCTGTACGGCGTGATGGTGATTTACCGTTATCAAGTAGCATTTCAGTTGCTTTATCCAGTGTTGTTGCTAGTACTTTAGCTTTAATGCTGCCTGATTTCTTGGCAACCGATTCTAAAGAAACCGTTATCGCGAGGAATTCACCGAGTGAGTCCCAACGTAAATGGTTTTCTTCAACAAGTTGTTGCACGTGTTTCGGTGCTGAACCACCGGCACCGGTTTCAAACAAACCACCGCCTGCCATTAATGGCACGATAGATAACATTTTAGCACTTGTGCCTAATTCCATAATTGGGAATAGGTCAGTCAGGTAATCACGTAGAATGTTACCCGTTGCTGAAATGGTATCGAGGCCACGTACAACACGTTCTAGTGTGTAACGCATCGCACGTACTTGTGACATGATCTGAATGTCTAGACCTTCAGTATTATGATCTTTAAGGTATTCGTTCACCTTAGTAATCAGTTCATTTTCATGCGGACGGTAACGATCAAGCCAGAATACAACCGGAGTATCTGAATCTCTTGCGCGCTCTACAGATAATTTAACCCAGTCGCGGATTGGTGCATCTTTAACTTGGCACATGCGCCAGATATCGTCTTTCTCAACGTTCTGAATCATGAGTACTTCACCCGTATCGATATCTACGATACGTGCTTCACCGGTTGCTGGTGCTTCGAATGTTTTATCGTGTGAACCGTATTCTTCAGCTTTCTGTGCCATTAGGCCAACGTTTGGCACGCTACCCATAGTCACAGGATCAAATGCGCCGTTGGTTTTACAGAATGCTATTATTTCTTGGTAAATACGGGCAAACGTTGATTCTGGGATCACCGCTTTAGTGTCTTTTGGACGACCATCTGCGCCCCACATTTTACCACCACTACGGATCATCGCAGGCATAGATGCATCTACGATCACATCGTTTGGCGCGTGTAGATTCGAAATACCTTTATCTGAATCAACCATCGCTAGTTCTGGGCGATTAGCGTGACATGCGTGTAAATCACGACGAATTTCTTCACGTTGTGAACTTGGTAAATCAGCGATTTTTTCGTAAAGGTTGGATAAACCGTTATTTACATTTACGCCAAGTTTTTTGAATAGTTCATCATGTTTTGCAAACGCATCTTTGTAGAAAATTCTAACCGCGTGACCAAATACAATCGGATGAGATACTTTCATCATGGTCGCTTTTACGTGTAGCGAAAACATCATGCCGGTTTCGTAAGCATCTTGCATTTCTTGTTCGTAAAAATCACAAAGCGCGGTTTTACTCATGTACATGCTATCGATAATTTCGCCATCGAGCAGTGCAATTTTTTCTTTAAGTACGATAGTTTCACCAGTTTCTGTAAGCAGTTCCATTCTTACATTACGTGCGCGGTCTAGCGTGATAGATTTTTCGCCGTGGTAGAAGTCACCTTCACGCATATGTGCAACGTGAGTTTGTGATGCTTGGCTCCATTTACCCATTGAGTGCGGGTGTTTACGGGCGAAATTTTTAACTGCTTTTGGTGCACGACGATCTGAATTGCCTTCACGAAGTACTGGGTTTACCGCACTACCTAGGGCTTTAGAATAGCGTTGTAAAAGCGCTTTTCCTTCATCAGTCTGTGGGTTTTCTGGCAGGTTTGGAATGTTGAAACCTTGAGATTGCAATTCACTAATCGCTGCTTGTAGCTGTGGTACTGATGCACTGATGTTAGGCAGTTTAATAATGTTAGTGTTTGAATCTTGTGTCAGACGACCAAGTTCGCTGAGGTTATCAGGTAACTGTTGTTCTTCGCTCAAATACTCTGGAAATTCGGCTATAATTCGAGCTGCAACCGAAATATCACTTTTTACAACATCAATGCCTGCTGCTGAAGTGAATTTTTCCACGATTGGTAGCAGTGAGTAAGTCGCCAATAACGGTGCTTCGTCCGTTAATGTATAAATAATCTTTGAATTTTCTTCAGACATGTTATTCCCTGGATTACTAGCATATGGTCCCCCTGCTAAATATTCGGAACATCTGATCTAGTGTCTTAAAATAAGCGTAGATCCTAGGGGGATTGATAAATGTTATAGCTAGGTTGCAGAAATCGCAACAGCTGTTATCCTAGCAGATGTTCCGTATCTACTATCCCTATAGTATCATAAAAATCCTATCGTCAATCTTGTTTTACGTCAAAACACTTGAAATCATACCACTTTGTCACGATTTGTGAGGCTGTACTTTGTCTCTATTTCGCTATTTTAAAATGCTTTCTGTAACTATTTCAGTGGTTTCTAGTAACTAATTGTTAACTGGTAGGCTACACATTCAGTGGCTTGCGTTAATTTGTAAATTAAGGCAAAAACTTATCGCCATGTTTATCTTCCGCACGCATTAACTTTCTTTAACCTTTCTTAACCTTTCTTAATGGTAGGTATCTGTATTTAATTTGTATTATGGATATCTGTTAATTGATCATTTAGTACACCGATCATTTATTAGTTAGCGTTGTTGGTGTGAAATGATTTTAATGAGATACAAGGATGTCTCAATGATATTGAGAATCGTTTTTAGATATGAAATGTTGTAATAATTCACGAATAGTTAGAGTAAATAGAACGTGGTTCCAGAAGATTTTTTATAGTGGTACTTACAGGTGTGTTGGATGTGGTAATTCAATAAAAATAAGACATAAAAAGTCACATATATAACGCTGTATTGAAGTTACCTTAGCATGGGCTAGAAAATATTAGGTTAATTTTATATTTTGTTCCATTGCTGATCTATGTGTATGCTTGGTAGGCTTTTTATTCCCATTTAACCTTGTTTATCTTTATTTTATATTGCTATGAGCTCTTAATGTAGAGTAATTGTTCAATTTGTGTGACAATTCTCATATTGGCATGAGCTGATATTAATTTCATCATTAGTATTTTTAGATTTTTTTGGGAATTGCAGTTATAGGGGTTTTATATGAGCTTTTTAGGATAGTGTTAGAATTTAGACTGACATATAAATCTGTAATACTGAACGTATTCAATACACCTTACAGATTAAATATTACGGAACAAAGTGGTGATAACGCAAGCTTAATAGAATGCAGTCTTACCGCTATAGAAGGTGAGCTTTTTTTTCTTTTATTAAAAGAGAGACAGGCGACGAGAGAAAGGTGCGAATCCGTTTTATGGAAGGGGCGTATTATTTCAGATTCTTCACGTAGTTTGACCCAAGTCGTATCTACGTTAAGAAAAAAACTTCGCCTATTTGGTATCGATAATTTAATCTTTACTCAACCTCGTTTAGGATATGTACTCACTAAAGAATGCAAGATTATAGATTTAACTAAGCCATTAAATATTGATGACAAAACACAAGTAAAAATTAATGTTAACCAAGTAGATGAAGCTAAAAGTGAAGCAATAAAATCAAAATTTATTAACAAACAGAATTCAAATCTTTTTTTTATTAAGATCACCAAATGTGTGGCTAAATATAGCATTGTTAACCCTAGATTACTAATCTCGTTGTGTGTTTTTATTATCTCATTTGTGATTACTGCTTTTATCGTTTTCCATTCGTATGATCATATGCATACGAATATATCCACTCGCATTAAGTCTATATATCATGATGAAAATAATATGTTGGAGAAATCAAATGAATTTACAATTGAAGATAGTATGATGGGATTTGATAATAATAGAATGTTTTTATGGGATAAGACTGCTGATGGTTGGACTGGAATTATAACGACTCGAATTCAATGTGACAGAAATGATGAACGTGAAGCTTAATATAAAAGTAAGGTATAAACAGGAAGCTATATTATACTTATTTTCTTTATTAAGTATTGGATACTCTGCATTTTTACTTTCAACTTGGTATTCTTATTATAAATTAGAACTTGGTAATTATTCGACAATTCAAGTAAATGTAGATTCTACTTTTAATAGCAAAATAGTTATGAATATTACGCCAGAAATATTATCTATAAAATATAATATTTCAATCAATGGTTGTGATAAATTAAAAATGAAAATGAACTATAAATATTCACAAGATTTTTTATCCAAAAATATAATGATTTATGACGGCAGTTTGCTAATGGATTCATATAATGAAAGATGTAGGCTGATTTCTATGTATTCTATAGGACGTGATTTAGGATATGGGAATGAAATGATAATAGATCTAGTCAATAATAATCGTGGTAGTTTATGCTTTAGAAATAAAAAAATAGGTCTTTATTGTTTTAAAAATAATTCAGGAAGAGAGTTTGTGTCATGAACTTAGCACGACATGATATAGTCTATAAAATGTTTTTTTTATTGTTATTAATACTCTTAGCACCGGTTGCTAAAAGTATGAAATTAAACCGTTGGCAGTTTGGGGAAGGAGAACCAACCATTGCTTGGGGTCCTACCATTGAAATAGATAATGCTATGTTTAATATTAATAAAACGTCGATTATCACTCCTTATCTCAGGATTTTTGATAATAATGTTGAACCGGGTTTATTTATTAAAGGCGGGATTTATCAGTACTATTGTGAGAGAGAATTACAGACTAAAAATTACTCTGATGTATATTTAATACAAAATAGTAATGTAAAGTTTGCAATAAAATGCATTATAGGTAAACGATTACTGATTTATCCTCGTTCAACTTCAGGTGCTAAGTATTTCATTCGTATGATGCAACTTAATCAGAATGTCGATATCCACCATTATTGGAGTGATACTCAGTGGAAAATATCATCTTTGGGTTTTGATGGCATATTCAGGACGATGACTGCGTGGAATATGATGCTAGAAGAATCGCTTTGAATCGCTTGCGACAGTTTCAAATAAAAAAAAGCCCTGATCATTAAGATATCAAACTTCATTTATATGTGTAATGCTCTGATTAATCTGCGATGAGAGCCACATCTGTCATCATGGCTAATAATTCTAAATACACTTTTCTTGCACCGCAGTCTAAGACCTCAGATTCAACGCTTAATATCTTAAACTACAATAATGACACTATCGCATCGTTATGTTTGCTCGCAGTTTATAATTACTTGCAATTGACTGGCAGGCTACACATCTATTCGTTTACAGCCTTGAGTTACTTCACTATAAAACGCAATTACGGTACAGTTAAACATGCCTATGAATGATTGAGTCCTCAGATGAATATTAGTTATGAACAGATAAGAGCCTTCGTCAGCGTTGCAGAATTGGGCTCTTTTAGCGCAGCGGCAAGACAGTTAAATAGACATCGAACTACTTTAGGTCAGGTGATTAATAACCTTGAGATAGAAACAAATTTGGTATTGTTTGACCGTACAGGCAAGTTTCCAGTCCTCACCGATGCAGGAACCTCCTTGTATACTCATGCTAAAAATTTGGCTGAATATACCCAGTCTTTTGAGCATATTTGTCAGAGTATGGAATTGGGAATAGAAACGGATATTACCATTTACCACAGTGATTTAGTGCCGATGCAGTTAATCGCAGATGTCATGATGGCATTAAGAGTAGAGTTTAAAGACGTCAATGTGCATTGGTTACATCGGAATAATCAGGAAGTGAAACAAGCGTTAGGGACTGGAGAGGCAGACTTAGGCGTTGTCTTTATTCATGATACTAAATCCATTTCAGCTCATGAGTATGTTTATTTAGCCAGCATGCCATTTTGTTTATGTGCGGCATCTAACTCCGCGCTGTTTGAAAACAAAAAAATCACCATCAATGAACTTAAAAAGTATCGCCAGTTAATGTTGGAAGATTATTTTAGTGCAGGCATAGATAAAATGGTCACTGTTTCTAATCATGTGCAACGAATTGAAAATATGAGTGTGTTTCTTACTCTATTAGCTTCGGGAGAGGGTTGGGCTTTAGTTCCTAAGCATGCTGTAAGTGAATTACTGGCAGATAAAAAATTGACTGAATTTCATGTCAAAGAAGTGAATACGACAGTGCGTTTCCCACTTGCTATTTGGACTACACACCAATCTAAGCAAGGGCCTGTACGTGGCCGAATTATGGCGTTACTCGCGCAGTTATCGCAAAAGTACAGTATTTGATGTGAGGGTTTAATCCATCAAATGTGATTTAAACTGCTCTGAATTTTCTTGTATTCTGTAACTTCATTTACTGGATGCAGGAAATACCATGAAAAAGAATGCTATCAAAATTTCCCTATTTGCCGCGTTAACCTCTGCAAGTATTGCTCAAGCTTGTACCTCTATTGCTTGGAATACTGAACAAGGTGTTTTTACCTCGCGGACTAACGATTGGGTAGAATCAACTAATCCCATATTAGGTAATATTAACAAAGGCAGCGTACGTTCTCTGCAAGGTGCTGGTCATGGTAATGAGTACCGCGTTAAGTATGATATTGTTGCTGTTTTAGCTTATGGTGAACTGGTGCATGACGGGGTAAATAGCGAAGGTTTACAAATGAACGCGCTGTATTATACACCAATGACACTACAGGATAAGAGTAGTGATGATGCCATATCGCAATTTACCGTCGGTGAATATTTGCTGGCTAATTATGCTTCTGTTGAGCAAGCCGTTAATGCATTACCCCAGCTTAAAATACAAAAGCTAAAACTGGCGGGTATGCCAATGGATATTAAATTGCATTGGTCGATTACCGATAAATCAGGCGATCGGGCAGTGATCGAGTTGGATGACTCGGGCTTGAAAATTTATCGTGGTGAATCTGCGATGGTAATGACCAATGATCCGTCGTTACAAACCCATATCGATAGTCGTGAAAAATATCAGCCGTCATGGACAAATGCTGACCGCAATACTAATTTTGGTTCGAAAGGTAATGCCAGTGCTGAAAGTCGTTTTATTCACGCCAGTTATTATAAAAGTAAACTAACTGAACCGACTAGCATACAGAATGGCTTGATGAAAATTGCCAGTGTGCCATTTAGGGTACCAACCGATGCGCCTTATAAAGACTTTGGCAACGGCATGTCTGGTTATGCTACTGAGTGGACGTTATCACAAAGTTTAGAAACCGGTGACAGTGTCATGGAATATAATTTTGGTGAGAACTGGAATACGATTAAATTTAATGTATATGAATTAATGGGTAAAGATTTTAGACAGCCATTGACGGTGAATGCGATTGCACCATTAATATAGTCTACTGAGTCAATCGCTATAAACATTAATATTCTTCAATTTCGTGGGGATTCGTTAGTATTAGGTCTATATATTATTGATGGCATGCTTATTTTTCGGTGTTGTCTATAGTCATGAGTCTAATTCATTCTTCACTTAAATATAGGGCATATTATGTTCAAGACGCTTTTACTCGCCAGCTGTATAGCAATATCCGCTAATGTAATAGCAGCTGAAAAGCCCAATATTATCTATCTATTGGTTGATAACTGGGGCGCTGGAGATCTCAGTATTCAAGGTAGTACGATCCAGACACCTAATATCGATGACTTTGCCAATCAAGGTCTTCGACTCACTAATTTTAACGTACAGAATCAATGTACTCCGACGCGTTCGGCTTTGCATACAGGTCGTCTGCCTATCCGTACCGGTAATCAAAAAGTACCTGCCCCAGGAGAACCAGATGGTCTCGCTAATTGGGAGTATACCCTACCAGAGTTGTTGTCGGATGCTGGCTACCATACAACGCTTTTTGGTAAATGGCATGTAGGCGCAAATATTAAAAAACTACCAAATTATCAAGGGTATGATTATTTTTGGGGGACTCAAGAAGGTACTAATGCAGCGAGCTATACGACCACGCCTCAATGGGATCCTGCTGTTGCTTCAACGCCTTATATCTATGAAGGTTATAAAGGTAAAGATGCAAAAAAAGTGAAAACATTTGATATCCCAGCTAAAACAACATTGGATCGTGAAATAACTGAACGCGCGATTGCCAATATTAAAAAACAAGCAAAATCAGGTAAACCTTTCTTTAGTTATGTTGGATTTACACATTTTCATCCGCCTTTTACTGTGCACCCCGATTTTACTAATGCATCAAAAGCAGGCATTTATGCTGACACTCAACTGGAAGTAGATCACAACATTGGTTTAGTATTAAACGCGATTGAAGAGGCAGGCATTGCTGATAATACGCTGGTTATTTTAAGTGGTGATAATGGTGCAGGTAATTTCCCACAAGGCAGTCTTGCTGTAGGAGAGGATGGCGGTGGTGGTTCAAATGGCCCATGGCGTGGCGGTTTAAGCACTGCCTATGAAGGTGGTTTACGGACTCCGGCGATGATCCGCTACCCGAATAAAATTAAAGCTGGTCGAGTATCGGATGAGATCGTCGGTGATATCGATATGTACACCACCATTGCGAGTTTTGCTGGGGCAAATAATTTAGTACCTAAAGATCGTCCTATTGATGGTGTTGACCAAAAAGATTTCTTTCTCGGTAAGCAAGCTAAATCAAATCGAGACCACTTTATTGTTTTTGTTGGTGATGAATTATTTGCAGTGAAGTGGAAAAATATTAAAGCGCACTTTATGGCGACTGAATCGACACATTCAGTTGTTGCCACAAAATTTACCTTCCCACAAATTTACGATATTAAAAATGACCCGAAGGAAGCTTATGAACTCTGGGGTAATAAAGGGTATGCTCATGCGTGGGTAATGGAACCAATCATGAAGCGTATTGTGGATTTAAAAACCAGCATGAAAGAATACCGAAATATTCAGCCGGGTGAAGAATTCAAAGGTTACGAATAATACTAACTCGGTTACCAAAAATAATCAGGGGAGTTTGCTCCCCTTTTACATTTCATATTGGATTATTGGATGAAAATATTACAAATAATTGCATTATTTGCTATTTCATTATTTGTGAATGCCAAGGTGCAAGATTGTACATCTTGCCATCAACAATAAGCAAAAATGTGGTCCCAATCTGATCACGCTAAAGCGATGTCAGAACCCTCCTCTGAGTCTATCAATGCCGATTTAACGCAAACTTATGCTGATCAATACAATAATCATTTTTCAATAAAAAAAGAGCAAAATACTTTTTATGCGTTATTGACCGAGCAGGGAATAAACCGAAAGTTTAAAATTGAAAAAACCTTCGGTCATTACCCATTACAGCAATACTTAGTAGCCACTGGAAATGGTCATTTACAAGTACTGCCTTACTCATGGGATGCTCGACCCAAAGAGCAAGATGGACAACGCTGGTTTCATATCAACCAAGGCGTCACCGATAAGCTCGATACAGAAAATCGTTATCATTGGCAACAGCCCTTACAAAATTGGAATGGTATGTGTGCTGATTGCCATTCTAGTCAGCTGCAGCGTAACTTTGATAGTGATAACAATTTATTTAATAGCGCGTGGAAAGAGATAAATGTCGGTTGTTTATCGTGCCATAATGAACATGCACCAAACTATACTGCGAGTAATAAACCGACAGGTACGTGGCAGCGAGATACAACAGGCAAGGTCGCTAAGTGGATTGGTGAACCGAGAAATACACAGACAATCGAAACTTGTTTTTCTTGCCATAGTTTACGCGAGCCATTAACCGATGGGTTTAGTGCGCAAGGGCATTATCTCGATAAGCACAGCCCCAGTTTACTCGAACTACCTTTCTATTATCCCGATGGACAGATTAAAGATGAAGTGTATGTCTACGGATCATTTATGCAGAGTAAAATGGCTCAAGCAGGAGTGAATTGCTTAGACTGCCATGATAAGCACAACATGAAGGTAAAAGTTCAAGGTGATGGTTTATGTTTATCGTGTCATTCTGCCGATGAGTACTTCACAAACAAGCATAATAAGCACCAAGGAAGCACAGACTCTACGCAATGCGTTGACTGCCATATGCCAGAAACAACTTACATGGGGGTGGACGCGAGACGAGATCATAGTTTTATCATCCCTAACGCACCACTCGCACATGCATATCAAAGCCCTGATGTGTGTTTATCCTGTCATACAGATAAAAATAAGCAATGGTCGATAAACGCTTATAAAAGTTTATTTGGAGAGGTGCCGCCTCGTTCAGATAGCAGCCATACTTTTGCTCTCGCTCGGGCTGGAAAACTCAGCGAGCATAATAAATTATGGTTGGTGATAAACGATATTAACTTCCCCGTTATTAAGCGAGCTGCAACATTGATGCTGCTGCCACAATTATTTACGCAGTTAACAGGGGAGCAATTAACACCTTATTTAAATTCAAAGGAAGAACTGATCCGACTGGCTGCGACTAAAATAAGCTCGCTATTAACGGAACAAGATAAAGCCAAATATCTTGGTCTTCGGCTAACTGACCCGCGTAAAGCCGTTAGAGTCGAAGCGGTAAAGCAGTTACTTTATAACCCGATCCCAGAACGATGGCATAAACAGTTCATCGCGGCTGTTGATGAGTTTAATATAATGCAAGACCAGTCATTATGGCGCGCGGAGGGGTTACTTAACCAAGCAGATAAATGGCTAGGAGGTAACGAACCTGCTAAAGCTATTGCATTGTATTTAGCTGCAATTAAGCGCGACCCCTATTTTGATGGATCTTACATTAATTTAGCTGAATTATACCGTCAGTTAGGGAAGAAAAATTTAGAACAAAGTATTTATGCTAAGGCGATTAACAACAAGATAGCCACACCAGCAATGCATTTCTCATTTGGATTATTTTTTATCAGACAAGGTAAATTGCAAGAAAGTGTGTTGCTGCTGAGTCAAGCAGCGCAAGCAGATGCGAGTAACAGCCACTATCGTTATATTTATCTATTGAGCTTGCAAAAAATGGGTTACATAGCGAAATACAAT
Organism: Moritella sp. Urea-trap-13; assembly: GCF_002836355.1. NCBI lineage: Bacteria > Pseudomonadati > Pseudomonadota > Gammaproteobacteria > Alteromonadales > Moritellaceae > Moritella > Moritella sp. Urea-trap-13. Next base: position 152,577 of record NZ_PJCA01000001.1, on the reverse strand, counting down.
ATTGAGCTTAACAAAGCGAGAACCGATTTTCCTAAACAAGCGATTTTCTTTTCTGTTAACTCGCTGTAACAATCTGCTACAGTGAACAAGCTAAAACGCAGCTGTCTATGTTACATATTAAGGTTATCGTATGAATGATAAATTACGCCTTCGGGCACTTGAGCGAAATGATCTGCGCTTTGTTCATAATTTAAATAATAATCGCAGTATTATGTCGTATTGGTTTGAAGAGCCATACGAATCATTTGATGAACTTGAAGAGCTTTACAATCGGCACATTCACGATAATGCCGAACGTCGTTTTGTGGTTGAAAATGCTAAAAAAGAGCTAGTAGGTTTAGTGGAACTAATCGAAATTGATTACATTCATCGTCGAGCTGAGTTCCAAATTATTATTAATACCGAACATCAAGGTAAAGGCTTCGCTAGAGAGTTAATTAATAGAGCATTGGATTACTCCTTCACTATCTTGAATTTGCACAAAGTGTATTTAGTCGTAGCAACAGAAAATGAAAAGGCAATTCATTTGTATGAAGATTGCGGCTTTGTAGAAGAGGGTTACTTTATCAAAGAGATATTCATTAACGGTCAATATCGAGATGTAAAACGCATGTATATTTTGCAAGATAAGTATCTGCAAATACCTAGCCGTTAAGCGCAATATAGACATAGATAGCAATAGGACACTATGCAAAACCTACTGGATACAGTGAACAATACGGTTAAAAATACAGTTAATAGCACTCGCGAAAAGCATGAATTACCTTTTACTGTGTACTCCTCAGTCAAAGAGCAAAAGCTGTTAAATGTCCCGATTGTGAAACCATTATTAATTGTTATTCTTAACGGCGATAAAGCGCTTGGCAAGGATAGTGAATTAATTTGTCATGCGGGTGATTTTATATTTTTGTCCGATAGCTCGACGATCACCATCCGCAATATACCTAAAAATAAAGAATATTTGGCCTTGTTAATTGAATTTGATTATCAAGACTTTGATGGTCTGCAAATTAGCGAATTTAATCAGAAAAATTATTATATTGGTAAAACTACACCGATATTAGCTATCTGTTTACAGCAATTTGTCGAAAGTGCTGAGTGGGCTCCAAAACCAGTGTTGTCGTTACGTAAAAAAGAAATTATCGCGTTATTGTGTCATCTGGGTCATCAAGAAATTTTATCCATGGTTGGCAATCCCCAAATTGGTAATCGGTTGCATGATATGTTTTGTGCGCAGGGTTTTAATACACTAACCATTGAACATATTTGTGAGCAGTTGGCAATGAGTGAATCTACGTTACGTCGCAAATTGAAATTAGAAGGCACCAGTGTGCAAGAAATTAAGGATCAAGCTAGACTAGGGCTAGGTTTAGATTTGTTGCAAACCACGCATCATGCTATTGGTCTGATTGCGGAAAAATGTGGTTACCAATCGCAATCACGTTTTACAGATCGTTTTAAGGGTCGTTTTGGGTTAACCCCTTCTGAGTTGCGAAAAACTAAAATGGCGGGTTAGGGCGAAAGATTGATGGTTTTTGGTCTAAATTAGCTTAAAAAAAAAGACTAACATAGGCATTCAATCAATTAGCTGTGAATAAGGATTATTATGCGTCATACACTTAAACTTCTTACGGTTCTATCACTTAGTATCTCGGCCTCGGCATTGGCTGGCTCTTTTACTGTATCGAGCCAAGATATTGCTCAAGGTGAGATGATGGCTAAAGCTCAGGTATATAATGGCTTTGGTTGCGCTGGTGGTGATTTATCGCCACAGCTTAAATGGTCTAATGCACCAAGCGGCACAAAAAGTTTTGCTATCACGGCTTATGATCCAGATGCGCCGACAGGTAGTGGTTGGTGGCATTGGCAAATTGTTAATATCCCGGTGACAGTAACGGAAATCGCAACGGGAGCGGGTGCCACAAACAGTAATATAGCGCCCGTTGGTAGTTCACAAGTACAAAATGATTATGGTGGTCGAGGTTTTGGTGGTGTTTGCCCACCATCTGGAGACCAGGCTCATCATTACCAATTTACAGTACATGCGCTATCGGTAGAGAAATTGGAGTTACCGGCTGATGCTTCAGGCGCTCTGGCGGGTTACATGATTAATGCTAACACCATTGGTTCTACTACCATTGAAGCGTTATATAAAAGAGATTAGCTTTCTCATAACAGACTGTTATGAAAACTTAACAGTCTTATTCGACTTCAGTGTTGATTGCTAATATCATCGGAAAAGATCTTTGACGTTGTTTGTTTTAGGTGTAAATTTATTGACTGGAACTTAGTTTATAAAAGCAAAAGGGAAGTTTTAATTATGACAAGTCGAGTATACGTTTTAGCGCAATTTAAACCAAAAGCAGGCAAGGAAGATGAGTTATTTGAAATTTTGAAAGCATTAGAACCGGATTCATATCGAGAGGAAGGTTGTATTCAATATATGCTGACTCGTCAGATTAGCCATCCAAGTGCAACCAATAGTGAATATTCAATTGCTTTTAACGAAATTTGGAAAAATGCCGAAGCTTGGACTGCACATGGAAATCGCAAACAGATCCAACATTTTTTCGAGACGCAAGTACAAGCTGAGACGGGGCTAGTTGCTGACGTTATGGTAACGGCTTATACAGATGAAGGTAATCATTACGATCATCCTGTTTATGCATAACTAGAATATTGGAATAAACAATAAACAATAAACAATAAACAATAAAAAAAACCTGAGTATGATACTCAGGTTTATGATTAACTTATTCGCTGAAATGATTAAGCTGGAAATTAATACATCAAGGTATACAGCTTACGACGGTAATCAGCCACAACGGCTGCATCTGTCATTACTGATAATAATTCTAAATAAACCTTTCTTGCGCCACCTTCTAAGAAGTCATACTCGGTAGTTAAGATCTTGTATAAAAGTGCCATTGCATCATTATGCTTGTTAGCAATCTGCAGCTGTATAGCAAGGTCATAGGCTATTTGTAAGTCATCTGGATTTACTTGATGCGCAGTCGTTAACGCAATGATCTCTGGCGTCTCAGCTGATTTCTTGGCAGTGTTCAAATGTGAACGCAAAGTCTGATATTGGTTACTTTGTTGCTCTTCTTCAGCAAAGGTATCGAGCAGTGCTTCAGCCGCTTCTACTTGGTGTGAACCCAATAGTGCTTGAGCGTAAGCAATTTTGATATCAGTATTATCAGGTGCGAGTTCGTAAGCTTGGCCCATTAGCGGCACTGCTTCGGCAAACTTGCTGTCCATTAATAGCATTTGTGCTTGTTGTAATAAAATCTGTTCTTGTTGTGGTAAATGACGGTTGATGATCTCACGGATTGCCGCTTCTTCTTGCTCGCCAACAAAGCTATCAACAGGCTTGCCGTCTTTAAAAATAGCCACGGTTGGTAAACTCTTAATACCAAATTGCTGCACAAGTTCAGGATGACGGTCGCAATTAAGTCGCGCTAGAATGATTTGGCCATTTAAGCTTTGCGCGATGTTTAATAGACGGGCACTGACTTGGTTTTCTGGTGCGCGTTCAGACCAGAAATCAATGACGATTGGTTGTGAGTATTTGCCTTGTAGCAAGATCTCTTGAAAATTTTCACTGGTAAGGTCAAGGATATAATTCTGCACTGATTAGCTCCATCAAATTGCGTGTCGGTATAAAGATTGTTTATGAAAGATATATGGGGATAAAGTTAGCATAATCAAGTCTGCAATAACTGCTTATCAGTGTGATGTAGATCACTGTCGTAAAAACAAAATCAGCATATATTCAAGGCCACCGTTTATAAGGATGAGTAAATCGTTATTTATAAACGCGATCAATTGTGCTTTGCTTGCTTCTCATCCGAATGTTGGTTCAGAAAAATAGACGGCTCTAAGGAAACATAATGCACTATAAAGATTTAAATTTACTTAAGCTGCTTATTATTCTAAATGAAGAAAGGCAAACCGTATTAGCGGCAAAGCGAATGAACTTAAGTCAACCAACCATCAGCATTATGCTCAAAAAGTTACGAGACCAATTTGATGATCCATTATTTATTCGTGATAAAAACAACCTGATACCAACTGTAAAATGTGCGCATATTTTATTAACACTCCCCGATATTCTGGGGCAGCTTGATAAGTTATATAGTGATAATATGGCATGGGATATATCTCAACTTAATGGTGAACTGCATCTTTTACTCTCACCGCCACTGGTCTCTACATTAGGCTCTCAGTTAGTTAAGCGGTTAACCTTATTGGCTCCTGAACTCACAGTGCAATGTTCACATTGGAGTATTAATACCCCCCAAAAACTTGAGATGAACTCTCACCAGCATTTCGGTATTACTTATTTACCAATGGAGACCAATAAAACATTAATGGAGCAAGAAGTTGGCAGTGATACCTTTGCATTTGTAGTTCGTAACGATCACCCTCTCACTGAAGCAACAATCAATAATCTTCTGCCTTATCCCATGTCTATTTGCATTATCCCTGGCGTTACCGGTCCTTCTAAAGCGGAGCAATTGATTCGTCATTTCAAACTAAAAAAGAAAATTAATTTAAGAACCAGTGATGTCTCTTTAATGACTAACTTAATGAAGGAGAGTGATTATATCGGCATCATGCCGTGTTCTCTTCAAAACTCGATTGGAGATGGTTTCCGTTTCTTATCTCTGCCTCCCGAATTAGTACCAAAAAGCTATCAACGCAAGATTTCTTTTTTCTGTCATCAAATGAATCGTAAACAGCCGCTTACTGAGTGGTTAATAAAAGAGATAAAAGGTATTTTAAAAACACTATAGCTGTTTATTTTTATAATCTAACGCTATCTTTATTAAAAATAGCAATAGAGAGTATAGAGATAATTTTTAATCAAAAAACGTAAGCTGTTCCTATCATTTGAAGGAGCCGCTGATGTTTAAAAAACAAATTACTACCGCCATCGTTACAAGTATTTTAATGAGCTCGCTGAGTATTAATGCTCAGGAATTTAAATCACCCGTACCGACACCCTCACTACAAATACAGCACGATCAAGCAACGACTTGGCTTGATCAAGAAAGTTATTTACTCGCAACCAATGCGTATTTATGGGGTTCGACACTCGTTCGTATGGAACAGATCGCTCGCCAATATACGGATATGTCTCAAGCTCAAAATGATACCAGCTACCGAGCACCTTTAAATCATTTTGGTCATGCTCGTCGGCTTCCAACAGATCAAGATACGGACATGCCAACGGCCAATCGAGACACATTATATTCAAGTGCAATTGTCGATATTTCAAATGAACCCATGATTCTCTCTACCCCTACAGTAAAAGATCGTTACTTTGTTATCGATATGTTTGATATGTGGCATAACTTGTTTAAGTACGTAGGAACACGAGCAACGGGAGAGACATCTCAAGAGATCATGATTGTGCCACCTTATTGGCAAGGAGATGTACCTAAAGGTATCACGGTAGTTGAAGCACCAACCACAAAAGTCTGGTTATGGGGTCGTACTCAAGTATTTGGTGAAAAAGATTACCCAACGGTTCATGCTATACAAGATCAATACACGTTAACGCCACTCAGCAAATATCTCTCGCAAGATCCAGCGGAATTAATCTCACCAGTATTGCCCCCACAAGTGGGAGAAGTAAATGACCCGCTGCGTTTTTATGAGGAACTTGGCGCTTACCTAAAAGTTAATCCTATCCCTAAGCGTCAACAGGCATTGTTAGGTCAATTCAATAAAATTGGACTAAGTAAAAATGGTTTTGACCGCTCAAAATTAACCCTTACGATGAAATTGCAACTTGAAAAAGCGGTTAAAGATGGTCAGGAAATAGTTTCGGCTCAAAGTTCAAATCCTGTCACTTTGAAAATGAAAGATGGTTGGTATTACTCTTTTGTTCTTGACCAGTTTGGCGATGATAATGCACTCAGATCACTGATAGCACAACCTTATTTAGGAGGGCAGGGCGCGAAAGAAGCTATGTACCCAATTACTTATACTGACTCAAAAGGAAAATTGTTATCTGGTCATAGTCAATACTCGATGCATTTTAAAACAGTGCCACCAGTTGATTCATTTTGGTCTATCACCGTATATGACGCAAAAACAAAAATGCTGATTGGTAATGAAATACAACGTTTTAACATTAATGACCAGACACCGATTCAGAAAAATAAAGACGGTTCTTTTGACTTAATGTTGTCTCACCAAAAACCAAGTAACAGCAAGCAGTTTACTAATTGGTTACCAATCTCAACAGGCAACTTCTACGTTATTACACGTTTATATATTCCTTCACAAGAAATTCTCGATATGAAGTGGACTGTGCCCCCAATTAATCCAATGAAGTAAAACGCAGACCCATTATCGAGACCATTATTTTTTACTTATAGGTACTTTGAAATGAAAACAAAAATCATTGCAAAAACAGCCTTAGCCCTCGCTGTTACTTCCTTTTGCGCTCATGCGGCTCAAACTCAACCAAACATAATTACTATCATGGTTGATGATGTTAGCCCAATGGATATTTCCGCCTATCACCGTGGTTTAGGGGCGATTGAAACCCCTAATATTGACCGGATTGCCAAACGCGGCATGATGGTGAGTGATTATTATGCTCAAGGTAGTTCAACGGCAGGCCGAAGCGCGTTTATTACGGGTCAATATCCATTTAGAACCGGCTTAACGACGGTTGGCCAACCGGGATCAAACATAGGCCTACAAAAAGAAGATCCTACTCTTGCTGATATGCTTAAAGCGAAAGGCTACGACACTATTCATGTCGGGAAAAGTCACTTAGGTGATCGCAATAAGTTCTTACCAACCGTACATGGTTTTGATGAGTTCTATGGTTTCTTATATCACCTAAATGTAATGGAAATGCCAGAGCAACCCAATTTCCCTAAAGATCCCGATTTTGTTGGCCGCCCTCGCAACATGGTTCACAGCTTTGCCACCAATAAATACGACAAAACAGTGCAGCCTCGTTGGGGGGTAGTTGGAAAACAACGTATTGAAGATAAAGGTCCTCTGGGTTCTGAACGCATGAAAACCATTGATGACGAATTTGTAAAATTCTCTACCGATTGGTTAGACCAGCACGAAACGAAAACACCAGATAAACCTTTCTTTATGTGGTTTAACCCATCACGTATGCATCAACAAATACACGTAAAAGATGAGTATTTAGGGGCAAGTGGTCACACCGAATATTTCGACGCACTAAAAGAATTGGATGACCAAATTGGGGTGTTGTTGAATAAACTCGATGCCCTTGGTGAAACTGACAACACCATCATTATGTTCACTGCTGATAATGGTATTAACCTTGATCATTGGCCAATGGCAGGAAGTGCAGAATTCCGAGGTCAAAAAGGGACAACATGGGATGGGGCTTTCCGAGTACCAATGCTGATTAGCTGGCCTGGACACATTCCAGAAGGGGAGTACACCAGTGGTTTCATGACTTCTGAAGATTGGCTTCCAACCCTAATGGCTGCAGCAACAGGTGATACAAAGGTTAAACAAGACCTTTTAAAAGGCACGAAAATAGGGGATACCAATTATAAAGTGCATTTAGATGGTTACAACCAAATGGACATGCTAACCAAGAAAGGACTAAGTAAACGTCATGAATTTTATTTCTACAACGAACAAAGTTTAAATGCCGTTCGTGTAGATAACTGGAAAGTCCACTTGAAAACAAAAACGGAATGGACTGAACCAGCTAAAGCATGGCCTCTTGGTATTATCCTTGATATTAAAGCAGATCCATTCGAGCGCAGCATTGATACTAATGGTTGGTTCTTGTGGATGAAAGAACGTTCATGGGTCGTTCCAACCATACAAAAATCGATTGTTGGATATCAGCAATCTCTGAAAGCCTTCCCACCGCGTCAAAAATCAGGTGGCATTGGAATGTCAGATAACTCAGTGAAGTAATCAAACAATAACCAGAAGAGGAGCATTATTGCTCCTCTTCTATTATCCATCATGTTTATATTGAGGATTATCATGAAACACTTACCACACTCTCTTTTGCTTATTGCACTGATTCCTTTTTATTCAAGCGCTAACGATGAATCCCAACGTCACGATGACGTTGATATGTCAGACCCTATGGCTGTTTATACTGGCGGTGATATTAAAGCTGGAGATAAAGGGCTTGGAGGCTCATTGCAATTCTCTGTGGGTAAAAATGATTGGGCAGCAATGGGTAAAATAGAAGGAACAAATAATTTTGAAACCTATAGATCTCGTATTTTTACGCCTAATAAAAAAACGGGCACCGGTATTTATATTGATTCAGGAAAAGACGATCACCTGGAGGGCATCAGCTCAAACTATGCGACAGTTGGTCTGCTGCAAGTGATTCCCGTTAATAATAAATTGAAACTCTACGCGGGTATAACCTATGGGAAATCATGGGAGTCAAATCATCTATATAAAGACACTAACCTCATTAATACTCAAGTCTATGCAAAATATAATATCAATGAAAAATTCTTTATTCTGGCCTCGCCACAATATCAATACGGATTAAACGGTGAAGAATTTAGAGATTTTTATGCCGAATTCAATGTGGGATATAAAATAAATAAAAATAACGTCATTACTTTTACTGGCAGTACCGATAAACAAACATGGATCACCTATAAATTTAAGATATAACAATAAAAATATGTTGCCATTAACATAATGGCAATATATTTTAAGTGCCTTTAAGAATGAAATTAGAGTGGCATATTCAACTTAAGATTGACGGTGTATCATTTGTTATTTAAACGCCATATTCATCGTAATACCAATAAACTGGTTGGCGTTATCAAACTGGCCAGTCATACCGCTGCTATTAATTTCGGGTTCGCCATAATCAACATAGCTGTAATAAGTATTAAATGTGACATCTTTTGTCCATTGATAAGTAGCCCCAACACTATAGCGATGTTGGGTGTCAACTGGCAGATCAGCACCTTGGTATTCAGGAACATCTAATGGCGATGTTGCATAGCCAATCCCCGTTTCTAAACGTAACCGTGCGGTTAATTGATAACGAGCACCAACCGAACCTGTCCATACATCATCAAAATTACGTTCTATTTGGGATACATCATTGTCATTAATCGAGATTTGTGTCGAATCGTTTCCGCTCCACTGTTCAAAGCCTAAACTCCAAACCAGACTTAATGGCTGAGTCAGTTGGTGCAAACCTGAAATCTCAAGTTGACGAGGGTTTAAAACGTTTAAGCCCGCCTCACCAGACATTGCTGGAATAGGGATCGAGATATAGGGGTGGCTTGGCTTATGAGCAATCATTGATTCAGTATTAATGGCTCCGGTTAAATCATGATTCATACGAGAACGATAGGCGATACCCAAGCGGTTATTCTTATCCAACTGATACATGACACCCAAATTGTAGCCTAGTGTCCAACTGTCTGTTTCAATATTACCTTGGTCATATAAAATATTTTCTTCAAAACTGGCATAGTCAATTTGCAATCCCGCGCCAATAGATAACGTATCATTTACTTGATAAGAAGCACTTGGATTAAATTGAATTACAGATAACTTGAGATCATTTAAGGTTAACGCACCGGCGTAATCATGACCATAATCAAGGGCACTTCCCCCTTGAGCTGACACGCTTATGCCTAGATGCACATCATCATTAAGTTGATGGACATAATATAGCGAACCATAGGGCTGAAGGCCTCCGGCATTACCACTGCTGTCTTTCGGACTGTTCGCATCATTATAATAAATACTAAGATCCATAAGTGCGGTATTAATGCTGAGTGCATTACCTTCAATGTAACTCATTCCCGCAGGGTTCGAATACGTAACAGATGCATTCTCAGCCAATACAGCACTGCCTGCGCCTGCGGTGCTTACCGTCATTTTGCTCATCTCCTGCACTAAGGTACCGGCTGAATTTGCCTGGAATGAAAGTAATAATGCAGAACTTAATAAGGTTAAAGAATGGTTTTTTTTTATCATCAATACACTCTTTTAAAAGATAAATAACTTACTGTTTTATCACTTGAGGAAGTGCATACGAATTATCTAGTACTGCTTGTGTCGGTTCGTATAAACGCATGTGTAAATAGAAGTCATCTTTAGGTGCAGGCAACCAATTACAGCTCGAATCTGTTGGTTTAAGGTTTTGGATACATACCGTTAAAGAACCATCTTTGTTGTACGTCAGCTCATCTTTACGATTTGTCGATATGGAGTAGCGGTCAATGCTATTTGGTATCATAAAGAGGTTTTTCGCATCATACATAGTTAATGACCAAAACGCTTTTGCAGGTGCATCGGCAGTCATTGTCATACGATAGTTATTGTTCCCTGTGAGTTGTTGATTTTTAGAGTCGGTATAACGATTTGGATACAGCGCGCGCTCTTTGGTGTTCAATCCTGCTGCACGGAAGTTGATACTTGCTCGGCTCAGGAAATCATTACCATATTTACCGCCCTCGAACATCATCGACCAACCATTATTCTTGATACCTAAATCACGACTCGCGTATTGAATGATTTGAGGCGCGGCGTTCAATGCTCGCATGAGTCCTTTTTTCTGATCAACGGTTAAGTTATCCGGATTAAAAGACTCGTCACCGCCAATACCAATGTATCTGAATTGATCCACAATCGCCGCATCAGCAGCAATTGGATTATGACGTAATTCACTGTCGATCAACTTAAACCAATCCAGCCCTTGAGGGCGAGGGACTGGAGAAATGCCTGTTTTTGCATGAGTCAGTTTAACCGGTTTATGTACTTGTCCAAATTCAGATAATGGGTAATTAATAAAGCCATCGTGCACTTTTAGTGCGGCAGTTAAGTCTTTATCGCCTGACACACCCGTTCGTTGAATGTACCAAACTAATGGCGTTCTTGACTTAATAACACCATCAATACCATCGGGAATACCACCTTTAACGCCTTTCCAATCCTTATTCACGAGAAGGAACTTACCGCCATTTTTACCGACATTGTTTTCTATAAGGTTTCCTACCGCTTCAGAATAATCATCAAGCAATTGCACAATAAAATAACGATTATTGGTTGGTGGGATTTCGATAACCAATGGACCTGTATCATTTAAATTAATGTGTGATTGAGAGTAAAGAGTATCATTATTGACGGTTGGTACGACTTTGTCTTCAGGTCCTGCAAGTCGGAGAGTTTTCCCCATCATATTTAAAGGCGCAGCTCCATTATCCATTGGGATCGTCACGTTAGTTGATGCGGCTCTTACTTGAGCTACGGTTAATGGTCCTGCGCCATAAATAAAGGCCTGTAATCCTAAATTATAAGCTAATTCCTCTTGGGGATTAATTGACGTTAATTCATTAGCAAACACCACTGTACTACTTAACAAACTGCTCGCTATTACGGTTGCTATGATCGCTTTTTTCATCGTGACACCTCAAATAATAAAGACTAATTCAGACTAACGGCTCTTTATAAATAAGGAAAATTGTAAGAATGAATAACCTCTATTAAAAAATGCAATTCGACTATGACTATGTAATTCATTAAATTAATAGATGTAACTTATGACTTATAAACAAGGTAATCAATGTTATGTCTACGCCTAATGTCACTACTACAACGCCTTACAGTCTGTTTATAAAATCTGAAAGTGCAAAATGTAATTTAGATTGTCACTACTGCTATTACCTCAAAAATGAAGATAAAAAAAAGCCAGGTATGGATAGCGAGACATTAGAAAAAATGATCGTTAATCATATGCAATCTCAACCCATCCAAACGCCTGTTATTGATTTTATTTGGCACGGTGGGGAACCGATGATGAGAGGTCTAGATTTTTACCAATCAGCCATTCAATTACAGCAGCAGCAAGGTTCAAGTACGCCTATTAAAAATACCATTCAAACTAATGGCACCTTAATTAATGACCGTTGGGCCTCCTTTTTTTCTGTTCATCATTTTTTGGTCGGGATCAGTATTGATGGTCCTCAGCTCATTAATGATATTGCGAGAATCGATAAATCAGGAAACTCTTCGTTTGAACGAACCATGCGTGGTATACGTCATTTGAAAGCTCATAACGTCGAATTCAATACTCTTACGGTTATTAATAATAAAAGTTACAAACACGGCAACGCTATTTATAATTTTTTAAAAGACAATGGCAGCACATACTTGCAATTCCAGCCCTGTATCGATCATGAAATGGACCGTCGTTTTGATTACGATTGGACTTTATCAGGCAAGCAATGGGGACAATTTTTGTGTGATGTGTTTGATGAATGGGCAGCTAATGATATTGGTGAAATCTATGTTCAATTCTTTGAAAATTGTTTAATGATCCTGATGGGACAGCAAAGCCAAATGTGTCACCATGCTGATACTTGCGGGCAACAATTAATGATGGAGTCTAACGGTGACGTATTCAGTTGTGATCATTACGGTTACGATGACTACAAGGTGGGTAATATTCATCATGACAACGCGTTATTAGCGGATATGGTTAGTTCTGCAGAACAAAAAAAATTCGGGCAAGATAAACATGATTCTCTAAGCCAAAAATGTTTACGCTGTGATTTTAAACCATTATGTAATGGCGGATGCCCAAAAAATAGAGTCCGTAAAACCAGCAACGGAGAAGAGCATAACGTTTTATGCGAGGGTTATGAGGTGTTTTTTAAACACGCATTACCAATGATGCTAAAAATGGTTGATGCGATGAAACAAGGGGATTCACCGGTTCATTACCCAATGTTTTAAAAAACGATGTTAAATTAGCTGTGTACTGTGTTTAGGGATACCACTTGTGTATTTTCTTTTACTTAGTCACTTTACACTTAATCAGTGGGATCGCGGTTCAATTGCTGTTTCTAAAAAGTAGGTATTAATTATATATCTGGGACTTACGAAACGAATCAAGTCAAGTCTAAGATAGAGACATAGATCACTGTCGTAAAAACAAAATCAGCATATGTTCAAGGGTCACCGTTTTTAAGGATGTGATCTAGGATGAGTAAATCTTTATTTGTAAACGGTATCAGTTGTACTTTATTGGCTTGTTTAAATTTAACCTCTGCTGCTGCGAGTAATAGTACGGTAGTGACACAAGCCAGTAGTTACACTACAGCACTGGCGACGAATCAAGCACCGTCAGTCACCAATGCCGCAGTGAAATTATTATACCAAGGCAGTTTTGGCCCGACACCTGAAACACTGTTAAGTGCACAACAAGTCACACGTCAGCAGTGGATCGCGACGCAGATGCAATTAGCACCAAGCTGGCATTATCCTTTAACGACACAATACTGTGATGGTTCGATTACCCCCACAACAAATATAGTCGATGGCTCTGACAGTGCTAATACGAGCAAGGTGGAAAACAAAAAGTCGCCGAATCCTCGCGCCTGTTTAAAAGCCCAAGAATCGGTTTGGTTAGAACATGCGCTAACGGCCCAAGATCAATTACGTCAGCGCGTAGCGTTCGCCTTATCGCAGATACTAGTGGTATCAAGTCAAGAGCCACCATTAGCTAAATACGGCGATGGCTTAGCTTGGTATTACGATTTATTAGTCAAACATAGCTTTGGTAATTATCGTGACTTATTGCAAGACGTCACCTTGTCACCGGCGATGGGCGTTTATCTTTCGATGCAAGGTAATCGTAAAGCCAATCTCAACAACAACACCTTTCCTGATGAAAACTATGCCCGAGAGGTGATGCAATTATTCAGTATTGGTTTGTATCAATTAGATATCAGTGGACAAGCTATTTTAGATAAGCAGGGCAATAAGCTCCCGAGCTATCAACAAGCGGATGTTGAAAACTTAGCGCGCGTATTTACCGGTTGGGATCTGGTTGAAAACAAACGTTATGGTAATCGTCGTACTGGTCGTTATGATACCTTTATGGAATTGTCGCCAAAGCAGCACGACTACAACGAGAAAGAATTATTCGGTGAATCGATTAAAGCGGGAATGAAAGCGGATAAAGAGCTATCAGCAAGTTTAGATTTATTGTTTAACCACCCCAATGTTGGTCCTTTTATTAGTCGCCAATTGATTCAACGCTTGGTGTCATCTAATCCTTCTCCCGAATATATTAAACGTATCGCCAGCATATTTAATGATAATGGCGAAGGTGTTCGTGGGGACTTAGGTGCTGTCGTCCAAGCTATTTTACTTGATGATGATGCCCAAGGATCGATAACTTCACCTGCCTTAAAATTAAAAGAACCGCTGTTAAATTACATTGGTTTCTTGCGGGCATTTTCAGCAACGCCAAAATCAGCACACTATCAATTACGTCAGCTAAACGGCACGTTTGGTCAAGGGGCAATGCGATCTGATTCTGTGTTTAATTTTTATCAGCCAGATTTCACACCTAACTATTCTGCGAACGAGAGCCTAAATTACCTTGTCGATAGTGGCAGCAATGATTCTGCGAGTACTGTTCCTGCAAGTATAGTGCCGATTGATCAGCAAATGATAACGGTGGCACCAGAAGCGCAGATCATGGTTGATCCGCTGCTTATCAAGCAACTGTCTTTAATGTTTAAACAAACTATGTCAAACAAGACGAGTTTCAATTTAGATTTTACTGAGCCCTTAGCGCTTGCAGATAACAGTGTTGATATGTTGGAGTATCTTGACCAACTATTATTGGCAGGAAAAATGACAGCAGCATTTAAAACGCAGTTACAGTCACATTTAAGCAATATTAAAGATCAGAAAAGGCAGTTAAAAGAAGCAATTTATTTAATTGTTAGCTCTGCTGATTACGCAGTGCAGCCTTAGGAGTCATTGCCATGATATTACGCAGAGAAATACTCAAGGCATTCGGATTATTAGGCGCATCAACCGCATTACTGCGACCTCATCCGTTGCAGGCACTGCAAGCAATTGCAGACCAACAACATGCTGCAAACGATTATAAGGGATTGGTTTGCATTATGCTCAACGGTGGTAATGACGCTTTCAATATGGTATTTCCTGATACCCTACATCCACAATACCAAAACTACATGAATACCCGCCAAGCATTGGCTGTGCCGAATTATGTGAAGGAGCCGCAGTACTTAGCAAATAAAGGTGATGACCGTTACAGCAAAGCGCTATTGCCTATCATGTTACGTGATCTTGATGGTAATCAGCATGCGTTAAACTTTCATCCGGGCATGCAGGGGCTACAAGCGTTAAGCCGAAATAAACAAGTGGCTGTTATTGCTAATACTGGTGTGTTGATTGAGCCTGGTAGTCGCGAAGAATTTAAGCACAATCGTAAACGAAAACCGGCATTTTTATTTGCCCATAACCAGCAGCGTAAAGCGGTTTATTCGGGTATTGGCGATAATAATGTCACGACGGGTTGGGCGGGGAATATGAATGAACTGCCGAGCTTGTCAGACCGTAACTTATCACAAGGTAATTTGAACGCTGTTTTACCTATGGGTATTTCTTTCCGTGGTAGTCACCAATGGTTACGTGGTCAGCAAACCATGGGCGCGGTATTAGCGCCAGGCAAGCCAGGTAAAATTATCGGTCTGGATGAGCAAGGCAACAAAAGACAGCAAGCCAGAACCCAAACCGTACGAGCGTTGCAGTCGCTGCCAAGTGATGATGTGTTAATTCGTTTAATGCGCGGAAAATTAACCTCAGCGCAAGATCTGTCAACGGTATTAACACAACTGTGGACAAAGCACAGTGAAGCATTAGCCAAGATTGATGCCTTGTTTGATGACGGTAAGTTATCACGGCAATTAGCAGCCGTGGCGCAAACTATCTTGTTACGTGAAAGTTTAGGCATGCAACGCCAAGTCTTTATGGTCGAGCTAGGCGGCTTTGATACTCATGCCGGGCAGATTGATAAGCAGCCGCTGTTATTGGCAGAGATCAGCCGCGCAATAACCAGTTTTCAACAAGCCCTAGCGTCTTTATCGTTAAGCCAACAAGTCACTACATTTACCGCGTCTGATTTTGGTCGAACTTTAACCAGTAATGGCAATGGCACCGATCACGGTTGGGGTTCACATCAACTGGTTGTTGGTGGTGGGGTGCAGGGCGGGTTATATGGTCAGTGGCCAAGTATGTTACGTGGTGGGGCTGATGATTATCGCAGTGGCAGACTGCTACCGACAACCTCACTGACGCAAATTAATGCCAGTTTAGCAGCCTGGTTTGGGGCTTCCGCAGATGAGGTAAATATATTATTTCCGAATCTAAAGCGCTTTCCGACTGGGGCTCTGCCGTTATTTCAAGGAGTTAAAAACAAGGCTCTGGTTTAAAATATTTCTAGTCATTTAGCGTAAATATATTTGTTTGAACTTTAGTGCGGTTATTGCTACCCTGCGAGGCGTTTTATTTATTGGTGTCATTGATGTTTATTCGATGGGCCATTCGTTTTTACTTTTCGATCAAAAGTATTGCAGGATATATGCTTAAGCATAATTTATGGACAGTGCGTTTAAAATAAATAACCAGTTAAAAAATAGTCAGTTAAACAAATATAGTATTGAGACCACCGACTACCAAGTAGGTCAAGATAACATTCAAAAATGGGGCTTCGATATACATAACACTGTATTCGGTATTAGCGCTGGTTTAATCTTCCTACTCATCTCAGCCCTCCTCTACGTAGACCCTACCACAGCCAAAGAAGTACTAACGAATGTTAGAAATAGCATCATGGCAGAATTTGATGTGGTCTTTATGTGGTCAACTAACTTCTTTGTTGCTTTTACTATGTTACTGATTATATCACCGTTTGGTAAAATCCGAATCGGTGGTAAAGAAGCGAAAGCAGATCATTCAACTTTATCCTGGTTGACGATGCTATTTGCTGCTGGTATGGGCATTGGTTTGTTGTTTTGGGGTGTTGCTGAACCAACAGCTTATTTCACCAACTGGTGGGGTACACCGTTAAATGTTGAACCATTCACGGCAGAAGCTAAATCATTAGCACTGGCGGCAACGGTTTATAACTGGGGTATTCACGGTTGGGCAGTTTATGGCGTTATTGGACTTGCTCTGGCTTTCTTTTCTTTTAATAAAGGTTTACCACTATCAATTCGTTCGGTATTTTATCCGATCATTGGTGATCGTGCGTGGGGCTGGACTGGTCACGTTGTTGATATCATGGCTGTACTTGCGACGTTATTCTCGTTAGCTACATCACTTGGTTTAGGTGCTCAGCAAGCGGCGAGTGGTATCAATCATGTATTTGGTACTGAAGGCGGTCTTGGCTTACAGTTAGTGGTAATTGTACTTGTTACCTTAGTGGCTATATTCTCCGTTATACGCGGTATTAATGGCGGCGTTAAAATATTGAGTAACATCAATATGGTGTTTGCATTTGCACTATTAATCTTTGTATTGATTATTAGCTTTGATGTAATCATAGTCACAATTCCAGAAACATTTGTTGCTTATGCAGAAAATTTCGTTGCTTTAAGTAACCCGCATGACCGTGGCGATCTAGCGTGGATGCAGGGTTGGACGGTATTTTACTTTGCATGGTGGATTTCATTAGGACCATTCGTAGGTATGTTCATTGCGCGTATTTCTAAAGGTCGTACAGTACGTGAGTTCTTGTGTGCTGTGATCTTTGTACCAACGTTAGTGACACTGATATGGATGGCGACATTCGGTGGCATTGCTATCGATCAAGTGATGAATAAAGTCGGTGAACTGGGTACTAATGGTTTAACTGATATTTCGTTATCATTATTCCACGTCTACGATGCAATGCCGTATGGTGATGCACTGTCAGTATTATCGATTGTATTGGTATTAATCTTCTTTATTACCTCATCGGACTCAGCTTCGCTGGTGGTCGACAGTATCACGTCAGGCGGTAAGGTTGATGCACCCGTACCACAACGTATTTTCTGGGCTATCATACAAGGTTCAATTGCTGCGACTATGCTTTGGATCGGTGGTACCGATGCGCTACAAGCGCTACAAGCGGGCGTTGTAACGACTGGACTACCCTTCGCCTTGTTAATGCTCGTCATGTGTGTGAGCATAATTAAAGGTTTGAATTCAGAGTATCATTTATATAAATAATGACTTATTTACCAATACTTACTCATGGTTAGTAATAAGTATTTTTAAAATATAAGTGTTAAAACTGTATTTTATAAAATCAAAAATGAGTAATGTAAACGGCCGCAAATGTATGTTTGAGGCCGTTTTTTTATGTCTGACGCTTTAGTTTTTAATGCCAAAATTTGTACGCAATCTAGATTTAAGTGTTTAATATATGAGTAATTATCAGTATTATTAACTGAACTGTATTCTTACGATTTTGGATAGCATTTTATTATCGATATAAATATTTCATGGTCAAGTGCAATAATACTCTTTTTATCTTAAACATATTTTTATGTATATTTATATCCAGAAACTTTATGTTCTATTTAAATAAAGTTCAGGCAGCGGTTGTTTGAGTTTTGTGACATTTTTTGCTACTCTTCAACCGATTTTTATCACTTGGCTCATTATGGTTTTAACTAATGACCCTTTCGTTTTTACTTTTCGATTAAAAAGTATTGCAGGATATATGCTTAGCATAACTTATGGATAGCTCGTTAAACAAAAATAGTACGTCAAATAAATATAGTATTGAAACCACTGACTACCAAGTCGGTCAGGATAACGTTCAAAAATGGGGTTTTGATATACATAACCCCGTGTTCGGCATTAGCGCCGGATTAATAGTTCTCTTTCTCTCAGCCCTCCTCCTTGTTGACCCCTCTACCGCAAAAGAAACATTAAACAGCGTACGTAATAGCATCATGGCAGACTTCGATGTCTTCTTTATGTGGTCAACTAACTTCTTTGTTTTATTCACTATGGTATTGATTGTATCGCCACTGGGTAAAATCCGTATTGGCGGCAAAGAAGCAAAGGCTGAGCACTCAACCATATCTTGGATGGCAATGTTATTTGCTGCCGGCATGGGGATTGGTCTGTTGTTCTGGGGTGTTGCTGAACCAACGGCTTACTTCACTAACTGGTGGGGAACGCCATTTAATGTTGAACCGCTAACTGCAGAAGCAAAATCATTAGCACTTGCTGCAACGATTTATAACTGGGGTATTCACGGTTGGGCTATCTACGGTATCGTAGCGCTTTCTTTAGCTTTCTTTGCGTATAACAAAGGCCTGCCGTTATCAATCCGTTCGGTATTTTATCCGATCATTGGTGATAAAGCCTGGGGTTGGACTGGTCACATTGTTGATATTCTAGCTGTACTGGCAACGTTATTTGGTCTGGCTACATCGCTGGGACTAGGTGCACAACAAGCGGCAAGTGGTATCAACCATGTATTTGGTACTGAAGGCGGCATTGGCATGCAACTGATTGTGATTGCTTTTGTTACCTTTATTGCGATCCTTTCTGTTGTTCGTGGTATCGATGGCGGCGTAAAAGTATTGAGTAACATCAATATGGTGTTTGCTATTGGTCTACTTATTTTTGTCATGATTATTGGTTTTGATGTGATTGTTGTGACAATCCCAGAGACTTTGACTGCTTACGTGCAAAATTTTATTGGTTTAAGTAATCCACATGGTCGTGAAGATACATCATGGATGCACGGTTGGACTGTATTCTACTGGGCATGGTGGATCTCATGGTCACCATTCGTAGGTATGTTCATTGCGCGTATTTCTAAAGGTCGTACAGTACGTCAATTCTTGTCTGCAGTTATCTTTATTCCAACACTAGTAACACTGGTATGGATGGCGACATTCGGTGGTATTGCTATCGATCAAGTTGTGAATAACGTCGGTGAGCTTGGTGCTAACGGTTTAACTGACATTTCACTGTCTTTATTCCAAGTATACGACGCAATGCCGTATGGTGATGTGTTGTCAGTATTATCGATTATCTTGGTATTAATCTTTTTTATTACCTCATCGGATTCTGGCTCGCTAGTTATCGACAGTATCACATCGGGCGGTAAGATTGATGCGCCTGTACCACAACGTATTTTCTGGGCTACAGTAGAAGGTACGATTGCGGGTGTTATGCTTTGGGTTGGTGGCACGGAAGCGCTGCAAGCTCTACAAGCAGGTGTTGTAACAACGGCATTACCGTTTACATTTATATTGCTGATTATGTGTGTGAGTCTAATTAAAGGCTTGAACTCAGAGCGTCATTTATATAAATAATGGTTTAGTTAGAAGCTTAAATTTTACAATTTAAGTTTTGAAAACTACATCTTTTAAAATGTAATATGAAAATGCCAACGGCCTCAAATGTATGTTTGAGGCCGTTTTTTGTTTTAGGCAGATCGCAAAAATCAGACATTATAATGTCAACAAGCTGTGTTACGTTATATTTTAACTTGTGGATTATTTACTTTGAACGTAGCGGGAGAGCGAAATGAAAAAAGTCATTCTAAAAGGATTTATCATTGTCCCAACAGCGGATTTACCCGCAGTGAAAAAAGCACTTATTAGCCATAAAGAACTCACGCGTAATGAACCGGGTTGTTTAATGTTTAATGTCACTCAATCTGAGGTTAATCTTAATCGTTTCGATGTGTACGAAGAGTTCATTAATAAGGCAGCATTTGAACTGCACCAAGCTAGAGTGGAAAATTCTGCGTGGGGTAGGGCGGCGGCGAATGTTCAACGGCATTATGAGATATTGTGATTGAGACAGATTGAATCGTCATGCTATAGTCGGATTATTGAAATGCATGATTTATATAAAAGGGTTTATAGATGTCACTAGAGTCGGCCATTACATTTTTTATCGCCATATTTATTTTTGGAATAACACCTGGACCAGGTGTATTTGCTATTTTGGCTCGAGCCATGGTTGAAGGACCGAAAAAATGTATCATGCTGGCAATGGGCATGATTGGTAGTGATGTTATTTATTTGATTTTAGCGTGCTTTGGTCTGGCGACAATTGCTGAAAACTGGTCTGAAGTATTTACTGCTATTCGTTATATCGGTGCGGGTTATCTGATTTATCTTGGTTATAAGATGATCAAAGCACTACCGCAGATTAAAGATGATATTCAAGCTGAAACTATTCAAGCTGAAACTAAAGCGCAAAAAGAAGGTGCAATGCTGGCGAGTTTTACTCAAGGCTTTTTGATCTCAGCATCGAATCCTAAAGTGATTTTATTTTATATTTCGTTTTTACCAACGTTTATCGATTTAACAGTATTAAAGGCACAAGATATTGCCTTAGTGTCTGTGCTGTCGGCTATCGCTTTGCTGTCTGGGTTAATGCTGATCGCTTTTGGTGCCAGCCGCATGGCGGGAATGTTAAAAACACCGGTGGCCCATCAACGATTAAACAGAGGCGCGGGCAGTATTATGATCGCCGCTGGCGCGTATTTGGCGGTTAGTAAATAATAGCGAGTTTGCGTTGAGTACGTAATAAAGGCTTACCGAGGTGAGCCTTTATTATTTCCCGTACTTACTTACACTCTTTGAATGTTAGTTCTGGTTTTGCGACTGTTGCTGAGTACGCGCCTTGTGAATACTTTATATAGCAGGATAGGTCAATTATATTCCCACTGCTATCCATATTCTCAGGTAGGGTAATGTAGGCATTAAAAATATTACCTGATGAAGGACGTTGTGTAATCGGGTTTGTCAGTACAAAGTCGCCGTCGTTATCTGGATTTATGCCATCAATCAAGACCGATAATGTTTTGATGTCTAATTGTGGCCGCCCATAATAAAAAATACAATCGTCACAGCCTGCAATAATTTTCCCCGCATCCTTACCCGTGAGTATACTAGCAGTCTCTTTACCATGAATGGCTAATTTAGCGTATGACAATTCAATAGCATCATTTAATGCTCCTTGCATACTCTGTAATGTTGCATTTTTAGCATCGATGCCAATATTAAGAAACTTCGGTATTGCGGTTGCTGATAATATCCCCAAAATAATGATTACAATCACCAATTCAATGAGGGTAAAACCTTTATTCTTGTGCATTTTAGATCCTAAAAAAGCCAGTATTCATAACTGGCTTTATTTGCGATTAATTAAATATTAGCATGGGTTGGATAGTCAATATAACCAGCGCTATTACCACCAAACAATGTTGCACCGTCGAGGTCTGCTAGTTCGTAATTGTGCTTTAAACGTTCCACTAAATCTGGATTTGATACGAACGGACGACCGAAAGCGATTAAATCCGCGTAACCTTTGGTTAATATTTCTTCGGCACGTTCTTGCGTGTAACTTCCCGCGACAATGATGGTATTAGTGAAAAGATTTCGCAGTTCAATGCGGAAGCTTTCAGGTATTACAGGTGCATCATCCCAATCCGCTTCTGATAAATGCATGTAAGCGATGTCACGTGCTTGTAGTTCTTCTGATGCTTCAAGGATTGTAGGTACAATCTCTGGGCAGTTCATGTCTTTAAATGTGATAAAGGGCGCAAGACGTACGCCAACTTTATGAGCGCCAATTTCTGCAATCACAGCATCGACAACTTCAAGAAGGAAACGGATGCGGTTACTATTTGTGCTGCCATATTTGTCTGCACGTTTGTTCGAGTTTGTTCGAAGGAATTGATCGATAAGATAACCATTACCACCGTGGATCTCGACACCATCAAAACCAGCTTCTACAGCACGCTTAGCTGAGTAAGCAAAGTCTTTAATTACGCGATTTATGTCTGCTTGCGTCATTTCTCGTGGTTGGATGCAATCAACCATGTTGCCATTACCTTGGTCGTCAGAAATCCAAACTTTAGTTTCAATTGGTGCTAGTGCAGACGGTGCGATAGGTAGTTCACCATTTTGAAATGTTGGATGAGAAACTCGACCAACATGCCATAATTGACAGAACATGGCTGCGCCTTGTTCGTGTACAGCTGTTGTAATTGGCTTCCAGCCTTTAACGTGCTCATCGGTATAAACACCTGGTGTGAATGAATAACCTTGTGAATCATCGGAAATTTGCGTGGCTTCAGAAATGATTAATCCGGCGTTGGCACGTTGCTTGTAGTAGGTAGCCATCAGTTCATTCGGTATATTGCCTGGTTGGCTAGTACGTGCTCGGGTCATTGGTGCCATTACGACTCGATTTTTTAAGTCTAATTGTTTTAGGGTCGTGCTCTGGAATAATTTACTCATGATATTTACCTTATTTTAGCCGTTTAATGTGGATTTGTTTGCTTTAGTGATGAACAGTAAGCCAATCACTGGGACGATTATTGCAGCGTAAGGGATCATGCTCGCGCCCATACTGCTATCAAGTACGATGCCGCCAAGGATGCCGCCGAATGCGTTGGCCAAGTTGAATGCTGAGATATTTGCTGTGGCAGCTAATTCTTGACCTTCGCCGCCGTGATTCATGACTCGAAGTTGCATTGCTGGTACATTGGCAAATGATGCGATGCCGAAGATAAATGCGGCGATGACAAAAAGAATTTTGTTATCAATAGCCAGACCAACTAAAACTAATGAAAGGATCATGGCCACAGCCCAGAATAGCGATGCTTTGTTGAGGTTTTTGTCCGCCGAGCGACTACCAATGGTGTTACCTATGATGAGACCAAGACCGACAATAACTAAGATCCAAGTAACAGCATCTTCACCATAGCCGGTTATGTGCATCGCAATCGGGGCAATATATCCGTATAGCGTCATGAAACCAGACCATGCAAATGCGGTGATGGCTAAGCTCAGTAATAACATTGGATTTTTGAATGCCATAAGCTGGGCTTTAATATTTTTAGCTTCGCCGTGACCGGTTGATTTGATCGACATTAGAATGAAAACCATGGCCACGGCACCGAATGCAGCAACCGTCAGGAATGTATTGTGCCAGCCGAACTGTAAGCTGATCCAAGTACCTGCAGGAACACCCAGTACATTGGCTAGAGTCAGACCTGCGAACATTTGACCTACGGCACGACCAGCCATTTTTTCTGATACTAGGTTTGTCGCAACAACAGCGCCAATGCCATAAAATGGTCCTTGAACCAGTCCTGCGATGACACGACTCACTAATAATAACTCGTAGGTCGGTGCCAAAGCGGACAGTATATTACCGAGAATAAACAGCACCATTAACCCAGTCAGTACGGCTTTTTTATTAAAGCGGGCTAAATAGATGGTTAAAATTGGGCCGCCAATCACAATGGCTAAGGCATAAGCACTGATTAAGTAACCAGCCTGACCTTCAGTAATAGAGAGTGATACTGCGATTTGCGGTAGAATACCGGCGATAACAAACTCAGCGGTGCCAATCGCAAATGCGGCGAGTGTTAGTATCCAAACTTGGAAAGGCATTTTTTCTTTTTCAATCATCATGGTTATCTCTGTTTATAATATGCTGACTATTATATTCATTCGATTTTTTTTGATAATTGAGTAAAATACGAAATCATTATTCGGATAAGCCGAACAATAGGAGAGGGTATGGATAAATTTTCTGATATGACCATGTTTGTCAGTATTGTTAAACACCAAGGTTTGGCGGCAGCTGGGCGTGACATGGGTCTCTCTCCAGCGACAATGACCGCAAGGCTACAAGCATTAGAAGAAAGATATGCGGTGAAGTTATTAAATCGAAGCACTAGGCATATCGCATTAACGGATGCTGGTGAGCTTTATCATCAGGCGGCGCTGGAAATAATAGCCAGCGTCAATGAGACTGAAAATCGCTTACAAAATGTGGTTGAAGAGGTTAAAGGTTCACTCAAAATTTCGGCGCCAAAGGACATAGGTAAACAATATATTCTGCCAATATTGTCCGATTTTTCTAAACGCTATCCTGATGTCGTGCCTTATTTATACCTCAATGATCGGATATCAAATATTGCTGAATCGGGGATTGATATCGTTATTCGTTATGGCGAACTGGCAGACAGTAGCCTTATATCAAGGCGATTATCATCAAGTTGGCGAGTATTGTGTGCATCGCCTGAATATTTAGCCAAGCGTGGTGTGCCCCTAACACCTGAAGATTTAGTCGAGCATGATTGCTTGGTTATGTTGCGTGGTAACGAAGAGTTAAAGACTTGGCATTTCCAACAACAAGAATATAAAACCACAATGACAGTGGCAGCAAAACGATGTTCTGATGATGGTGAAGTTATTAGGCAGTGGGCATTAGCGGGGGCAGGGATAGCACTTAAATCAATTGTGGATGTGCAAGACGACATTAATAGTGGACGCCTTGTTACTGTGCTTGATGGTTATATGAAGAACTTTAATACCTCGAGGTCGGTATCGAGTGCTGACTTAAATGTTATTTATACCAGTAAGCAATATCAGCCCAAACGCATTCGCTTATTCTTGGATTTTCTGTTTGAGAAATTCAGCGACATGACTCAGCAATAAAGTTAAACCGATAAATATATCCGTGATGATAATAGCGCGCACCAAGGTGGTGCGTTTGACATATTTTAGCACCGTTATAGTACCGTTATAGCCCTGTTTTAGTTCTACACTAGCACTGTTATCACGCTTTAAGCCCAGCCTATTCCCACACTAAAGTTATTAGCTGCCCTTGTGCCAAGCATTCTAAACCCGCCGTCCTCTGGATCTGAGTTACTTATGGCTAAACGATAGACTTGGCTGAGTTTTTGCTTTATTCATATTAATGAATATGCGTAAACAAGGATGATCAATGCAAAAGCTAAAGCAAACACCCAAGTGGGTTAAAACGACATGTCCTTATTGCGGTACTGGTTGCGGTGTCGAAGCGCAAGTAAATCAAGACAATTCAGTGACTATTCGTGGTGATGAATCTCACCCTACAAATTTAGGTAATCTTTGCTCAAAAGGATTAACGCTAGCTGATACCTTAGTCCCAGAAGGACGCCTTACCGAATGTTATATTCGTGGTCAAGCGCAGAGCATGGAAACCACACTCAGTTATGTAGCATCTTCATTTAATAAGGTGATTGCCGAGCATGGCGCAGATGCAGTTGCCTTTTACGTCTCTGGGCAGCTACTTACCGAAGATTATTATATTGCCAATAAATTGATGAAAGGTTTCATCGGTAGCAGTAATATCGATTCTAACTCACGTCTGTGTATGTCTTCTGCCGTTGTCGCGCATAAGCGAGCCTTTGGTGAAGATGCTGTCCCAGCTTGTTATGCCGATATTGAAGCCGCTGAGCATATCTGTTTAGTTGGCTCGAATTTGGCCTGGTGCCATCCGATCTTATTTCGCCGTATTAAACAGGCCAAGATCGCTAATCCAAATTTAAAAATCACCGTGATTGACCCACGCCGTACAGACACCTGTGATATTACCGACCTGCATTTAGCCATTCGTCCGGGCACCGATGTCGCGTTGTATAACGGCTTGTTGGAGTACCTTGATCAAGAGAACGCTTGTGATTTAAGTTATATCGCTGAGCATACCCAAGGTTTTGAAGATGCACTTAAGTCCGCCTATCAGTCGACGCCAAGCTGGGTAGAACTGGCTGAATTCTGTAATCTCGAACTTGATACCATGTTGGCTTTTTTCCAGCGTTTTACTGATATCGATAAGACCTTAACGCTGTTTAGCCAGGGGGTTAATCAATCAACCAGTGGTACCAATAAAGTAAACGCGATAATTAACTGTCACTTAGCCACAGGGCGTGTAGGTAAACCCGGTGCAAGTCCATTTTCTGTGACCGGTCAACCAAATGCCATGGGCGGGCGTGAAGTGGGCGGCCTCGCGAGCATGCTAGCGGCGCACATGGATTTTACGCCAGAGAGTCATGCGTTGGTGAGTGAGTTCTGGCATACCGAAAAATTGGCTCACAACACCGGTGCTAAAGCGATTGATATGTTTGACCAAGTGCATCAAGGTAAGATCAAAGCGATTTGGATCATGGGCACCAACCCTGTAGTGAGCTTGCCTGATTCAGACAAAATTCAGCAGGCGTTATTAAATTGTCCGCTGGTGGTGGTGTCAGATTGTATTGCTAAATCAGATACTATTGCGTGCGCGGATGTATTGTTACCCGCACAAGGTTGGGGTGAGAAAACCGGTACTGTGACCAACTCTGAACGTTGTATCTCACGCCAACGTGGTTTTTTGCCTAGCTTAGGCGAAGCGAAAGCCGATTGGTGGTTATTAGCGGAAGTTGCTAAACGTATGGGCTTTACCAAAGAATTTAGTTTTGCTAGTGAATCGGAGGTATTTGCAGAATATGCGCAGATGACCGGATTTAAGCAAGATAGCTTACCGCGGGGTTTAGATATCGCGGTATTGGCAGCGCAAGATTATCATCAACATCAACCGATGCAGTGGCCGATACACGGGGATAAGTCTGCGGCGCGGTTATTTACTGATGGGCAGTTCTCGACGCCGTCAGGTAGAGCGAACTTCATTCCTATGTATCAAAAATCAGCGGCCAGCGAAGTCTGCCAAGCTTACCCGATGATCTTAAATACCGGGCGTAATCGCGATCAATGGCACAGCATGGGCAGAACTGGATTGGCGATCAAGCTTAATGGCCATATGCCCGAGCCTCTGTTGTCGATTAATCCACAAGATCTAAGCGAACGTGGCATTGCTGATGGCAGTTTAGTCGAGGTCGAAAGTTTGCAAGGTAAGCTATTAGTACGTGCACATGCCACTGTCAGTCAAAATCCTGGGGAATTATTTTTACCTATTCATTGGAGTCGTCAAAATGCCAGTGCGGGGGCTATATCGAGTCTAGTCGCAGGGCATACTGATCCATTATCGGGGCAACCAGAAAACAAATATACCCCAGTGAGTGTCAATGCATGGTCACATGCATCGCGCGCGGCGTTGTGGAGTCAACGTCGTCTGCAAGTCGCTAAGATATTACCTATGGTGGATTACTGGATTGAGCGACGTTTAGAGCAAGGTTTTCTATACTATCTTGCTAGCGTTGCTGAGCCAGCTGTGTTCTCCCAACAATTAAAATTAGCTTTGCATAATAGTTATATGACCAAGCAAGTCGATTATGAAAATGCGAGCGAACAGAAATATCGCTTTGCGATGAGCTTTCAGGGCGATCATAAAGACAGCTTAGATATTAGTTTAATGGTGACACCAGCGAATGATGTGGATGATAACTCTTGGTTAGCCAGTTTAACCTTGTTAATGCCTGATGTCGGTTTACGTGCGACTCTTAAAGGGCAAGCGCAAACACCGCCAAGTCGAATGGTGTGCGCGTGTCATCAAGTGACAGAATACGATATTGTTGCAGCCGTGAAAGCAGGTGCGGATACGGTTGTAGCTGTCGGTGGTTGCAGTAAAGCCGGGACGGGTTGTGGTTCGTGTATTCCAGAGATTAAACGGGTAATGGCAAGTTGTGATATTGACGTTGCGTTAGTTGATTAAGCACTATATGAAAAGTGTGCATTAAGCAGAATGGCATTAAGAGAGATTGCTTAATGCCATTGGTTTTAGTGATTAGCTGGCAGTACATAAAAATAAATCGATACAAAATGACAAGCGCTACCGAGTAACACAAATATGTGCCAAATAGCGTGGTTATACGGAATACGTTTATTGGCATAAAAAATAGCACCGGCAGAATAGGCTAAACCACCGGCAATTAACCACGTTAGTGCGCCGGTGGATAGTTTGCCTAATAGTTCATCCCCTGAAAATACGATTAACCAGCCCATGATTAAATAGAAAAACAATGAGATTTTTTTGAAACGTTCAGCCCAATATATTTTGGCGATAATACCAACCACAGCCATAGACCAAACCACAGCAAAAATACTCCAGCCCAATACGCCACGCAGTTCAATCAGTAGTAACGGTGTGTACGTCCCCGCGATCAACAAGAAAATAGCACAATGGTCAAGGGTCTTTAATTTTGCTTTCGTTGCTGGCTTAGTCGCATAATGATAAGCACTTGATGCAAAAAATAATAAAAACATCGAAATACCATAAATACTAAAACTGGTAATGCGCCAAGGATCTGCTTGCTGTATTGACGGCACTAAGAGAGCGATAAGCGCCACAATACTGAGTAAGGCACCAATTACATGCGACCAAGTATTCGCCGCTTCTTCTTTTAGACTATAAGGTGCGGTAACTGTATCTGCCGTCGCTATTATTGGTGTAGCACTTGTTATCGCTGTAGCACTCTGTGACATACATTATCCTATCGTTAAGTTGTCTTACCAGTTAAGCGTACAAGTGTACGCTTAACTTTTGTGTATTGGAAGTTACGGATGACATTGCTGGTATTTATTTTTATATATCTGCAATGACGACATTAGCTATATTTATAACCTACTTATTTTTCCTTATTTCTTGAGCAACTGTTCGCAGGACTCCTGAGAGCTTTGCTTTCCCTGCATCAATGGCATTTTCATGCCAGCGTCGTAAGAATGTGTTATTGCGCTAACGTCAATATCTTCAGATCAACAAACCTGCATTTAATTGAATTTATTTCACCTTTAAATTGTAAACTTGAATTTATTTCATGATCAAGTGAAAAATTGTAGTGCTAAAAAATTATTATCACGATAAAAATCTCTTAGCGATCACATTTATTAGTACCCCCAAAGGTATACTTCTCATCATAGTCTGGAGGGCAAGATAAATGAAAATAGAAATAGATTTTAGTGTACTGATAAAGTTTATCGCAGGTGTTATCGGTTCTCATTGTGAAATTGTAATACATGATTTAAGTGATGTATCAAAGTCGATAGTGGCAATTGAAAATGGCCATATTACCGGGAGACAAATAGGTTCTCCAGCGACTGACTTGGCATTAAAACAAATAAAAAGTATTGAACAAGGAAATACGGAACAAGGCAACAAAGAACCATTTTTACTGAATTATCGGGGGCGTGCTGGCAATGGTGCAGAGCTACGTTCATCAACCTTGATGATCTTTAAAAACAATAAACCTGAATACATGCTCTGTTTAAATATTGATGACAGTAACGTTAAAAGTGCTATTGATATGCTTAAAGCAAGCATACCTGATCATGAAGTCGCAGAGGCTCGGGATGAGAATTTCTATAACTCTATAGAGGACGTCAGTAATAGCATTATAGAGCAGGCTCAAAATGAGTTAAATCTAACGGTGTTATCACGATTAAGTTTACCTGAAAAAAATGTGTTTGTTAAAACGGTTGAGAAGTCAGGATTATTTACCATCAAAGGGAATGTGCAGAAGGTGTCCAAAATGTTGGATATTTCAGAACAGACTTTATATCGCTACTTAAAATAAATGAAAAATAATTAAGCATGAGCTATTACATGCAGTGTAACGGCTCGACGGTATCATTAAAAATTATGGAATTATGACAATGTGGAAAAAGCTCGAACCTTATAAATCATCAATCATACTATTAACCGCTTTAGTCATCGGTGGGGCAATCGGTATTTACTTACCCGATTTCGCACTGACGCTAAAACCAATTGGTCAGATATTTTTAAACCTGCTATTCATGATCATTGTACCGCTAGTTAGTGTCAGCGTTATGTCATCGATTGCTAGTATGACTGATTTGAAGAAGCTCGGTAAAATGCTCGGTATTATTCTAGTCGTTTCAATTATGATGGCAATTATCCCTGCTGTCAGCATTGTTGGTCTAGCATCTATCTTTGATCCTGCACAAGGTGTAACACTTGAATTAGCTAAGGACTTTACCGCAGAAGCTGGCAAGATTGACTTCGCAAGTATGCTAACAACCAATGACTTTGTTGGTCTGCTGTCTAAGTCTAATATCCTCGCCCTTATTGTTATGTCGATTATCGCTGGTATCGCGATTGGTCAATCAGGTGAAAGCGGCAAGAAAATTGCTGACCTGCTTAACAGCCTAAACGAAGTTATCATGAAAGTGGTTTCTATCATCATGGTTGGTGCGCCGGTTGGTCTTGGTGCATATTTCGCGTCAACAATGGCGAGTCAAGATCCTGAGCTGCTAGTGACTTTTGCTCGAGCGATTGGTTTATTCTTTGCTGCTACCGCTATTTACTTTGTGGTTGGCTCTACCTTTTACTCATGGATTGGCGGCGGCACCAACGCTGTACGCGCTTTCTGGAAAAATGCCTTTGAACCGTCAGCTACCGCTTTAGGTACTTGTTCTTCATTAGGCACATTACCAGTAAACATTCGTGCAGCTAAAAATATGGGCATCAAAGATGACATCGTCGATATTTGTTTACCACTACTAGCAAACCTTAATAAAGGTGGTGTGGCGATGATTGCGGCACTGAAAATTGTATTCATCTACGCCGTGTTAGGGCTTGAATTTACCCCTGAAGTATTCTTCATCACTATCGTTATTTCAGTATTATCGGCAATCATTGTCGGTGGTGTACCTGGTGGCGCATTCTTAGGTGAGATATTCATTGTTACCTCACTGGGTCTGCCAATCGAATGTATCCCAATCCTAGTCGTTATTGGTGCTATTACCGATGCACCAGCAACCATGCTTAACGTTGTGAATGACTTAAACGCAACACAAATTGTAGAACGTTTCATGAAACGCGGCGAAAAATTAGAAACTCAATCTCAAACCAACTTACAACAAGCTTAAGAAGAGAATTATTATGTCTACAAATAAAATGAGTACATTATTAGTAACGGCTGGTCGTTCAAAAAAATTCGGACAAGGCTCTGTTAACCCTGTGATCCAACGCGCATCATCTTTGGTATTTGATTCTGTAAAAGCGAAAAAATTCGCGACAGCTAATCGTGCTAAAGGCGAGTTGTTCTATGGACGTCGTGGCACCATCACGCACTTCTCTTTGCAAGAAGCGATGGTTGAATTGGAAGGCGGTGCCGGTTGTGCATTATATCCATGTGGCGCTGCTGCAGTGACTAATTCTATTTTAGCGTTTGTCGAAGCGGGTGATCATGTATTGATGACTGGCGCAGCTTATGAGCCGACACAAGATTTTTGTAATATCATCCTAAAAGATTTGAATGTCAGCACGACGTACTACAATCCAATGATTGGCGCTGAGATTGCTGAATTGATCCAACCGACCACTAAAGTGGTGTTCTTGGAATCGCCAAGCTCAGTGACAATGGAAGTGCAAGATATTCCATCAATGGTTAACGCGATCCGCGCCGTTAATCCTGAAATAATTATCATGATTGATAACACTTGGGCGGCAGGTATTTTGTTTAAAGCCCTTGAGCACGACATCGATATTTCTATCCAAGCGGGTACTAAATATATTGTTGGTCATTCCGATGCAATGTTAGGTACCGCTGTTTCTAATGCGCGCTGTTGGGACCGTCTTCGCGAACGTTCATATTTAATGGGACAAATGGTTGACGCCGATACAGCTTATGTCGCGTCTCGCGGTCTTCGCACTATGGGTGTGCGTTTGAAACAACATCAGCAGAGCAGTATTAAGATTGCCAACTGGTTAAGTGAACGCCCAGAAGTAGAGCGTGTTAATCATCCGGAATTACCAAGCTGTAAAGGTCATGAATTCTATAAGCGCGACTTTAACGGTTGTAACGGCTTATTCTCATTCATTCTGAAAGAGCGTTTATCTGATGAGCAAGTGGCAGCATACTTAGATAACTTCAAACACTTTAGTATGGCTTATTCATGGGGCGGCTATGAGTCTTTGGTTCTTGCTAATCAGCCTGAGGAACTTGATGCCATTCGCCCTGCAGGCGGTGTCGATTTCTCCGGTACGCTGATACGTTTACACATTGGCTTAGAAGATGCCGAGGATTTAATTGAAGATCTGATCGCTGGATTTCAGCGTATTGAATCTTAATTACTCAGTTCGATAGATTCCCCTGCTTCCTTGTGAGGCAAGGGATCTAAAACGTATAGATCATCATTAAATCATTTTTATTAAATACATGTTAATAAAACACTTTTTATAAAAATGTTAATAAAACATTGTGAATCGCAGTGTTAATAAAATAGTCAGGATATTATGAAAACAATTATTCATTCAGAACAAGTACCAGCAGCTATCGGCCCTTTCTCACATGGCACAGCCTTTGCGGGACTGATTTTTACCTCAGGGCAACTTCCTGTGAATAAAGGCACTGGTGCTGTGGTTGCTGGCGGTATTGTTGAGCAAAGTAAGCAGTCGCTAGAAAACCTAAATCAGGTTCTGCTTGCTGGTGGCGGCGATTTGAGTACGGTTTTAAAAACGACTTGTTTCCTTGCTGATATCAGCGATTTTGCGCAGTTCAATGAAGTTTACCAAAGCTTTTTCAATACTGATTGTCCGGCACGTAGCTGCTTTGCAGTTAAAGATTTACCGTTAGGGGTAAAAGTCGAAGTTGAAGCGATTGCCCACGTAAAATAATAACCACAACCTTTATTTTATTAAGCCGGCATGTGTCGGCTTTTTTGTGTCCAAAAAACCAAATTAATCAAGTTGACTACATAGGTGATATGACCCTATTGCTAACTGTTTATGATAAGAGACTTGTTTCAAATGATAATTCTGGTATAGATCTATCATTAGATGGTGATGGATAAATTAAATTATTTAGGGTTAGGATGTTTAAAAAAATAATAAAAATACTATTTCGGTTTCTTATAATTTTAATCGTTGCAGGGATTAGCGGCCATCTATATTGGTCAAAGCCACTGCAAAACTACCCTGTGCTCGATATTAAGATACAAACACTATTGCAGGACAAAGTAAAAGAGACGTCTGGATTAGCTCAGTTTGGTGGTCAAACCTGGACTGTCAATGATAGCGGTGATGGTTCTAATTTATACCAAGT
Organism: Moritella sp. Urea-trap-13; assembly: GCF_002836355.1. Classification (NCBI taxonomy): domain Bacteria; kingdom Pseudomonadati; phylum Pseudomonadota; class Gammaproteobacteria; order Alteromonadales; family Moritellaceae; genus Moritella; species Moritella sp. Urea-trap-13. The sequence continues at coordinate 118,922 of NZ_PJCA01000001.1, read as the reverse complement.
CAATCAATATACTGGTGAAGTAATCAAACAAGTTCATGTCGATGACGTGATGAGTTATGACTGGGAAGAGTTAGCGCAGTCTGCAGGCCGTCTTTTTGTTATGGATTGTGGTGATAATCATGGTACTCGTGATAGTCGCAGCATTATTAATATTGATACTGACACGTTAATGCGAGCTGATGATGGCGAGACTATTGCAGCAGTTAATACCACGCGTTTTTCAATGGCGGATGAGCCTGAAGAAGAATTAACCAGTTATATGCATGATTATGATTGTGAAGCCTCGACAGTGGTAGGTGAAGAGTTATGGGTGCTAAGTAAAAATTGGTCCAATCTAGAAAGTCGCTTATATCGACTTGATCTGGTCGATATTAATAAGCACGGAGCGACAGACCGAGTCATTGAAGTGATCCCGGCGCAAACATTGAATGTTGATGGCTTGATCACGGCTGCAGATTATAATGCTGCCACTGGTCAGCTAGTGCTGCTTGGTTACGATAGCAGCTTAATTTATAAACATCCTTTTATTTGGATTATTCCGATTGAAAACAAGGTGTTGAACTGGGATGCTGCAAGACGCTTTAATCTCGCGCCTTACGGGCAATGGGAGAGCATCCTTTGGCAAAGTGAGAATGAATTATTACTTACCGCTGAAGCTAGCTGGGGGACTGCTGCTCGCGTAGGGATTGTGGCATTAAGTTCGTTAGCAGTATTAGATTAATATCGCGTAAAGGAGTATTCTACTAGCGAAAGTTACCGATTTGAGTTCGATATAGTAGCGGAAATACCACCACCATAGGGGTATAATCCTGCTCATTAAATAGTGCTCAGTAATTAACAGATTAGCTAGGCGCAGTATGCAAGACGATTTAAAAGACTTATTAGCAAACAATTTATTAGCAAACGATGTAAGCGATGAGCAACATCAATACCAAGACTTGATTGCTGTTTTTAACCACACGTTTTCAAGCGAATTTAATACCCGATTAGTGAAAGGCGATGATGAACCTATTTACATGCCAGCTAATACTGATTTTGAACAATATGTAAGTTGTGCTTATCATCGTATTATTTTTGCTCATGGTTTTTTTGCCAGTGGTATGCATGAGATTTCACATTGGTTAGTCGCGGGATTAGCGCGTCATCAATTAGTTGATTTTGGTTACTGGTATATTGCTGATGGGCGTAATGCGCAACAGCAAGCTGAATTTGAAAAAGTAGAGATCGTGCCGCAAGCGATTGAATGGATTATTTGTGTTACCGCTGGATTTACGTTCCGCGTCAGTGCCGATAATTTGGCTGATATTGTCATTGACCGATTGGCTTTTCAACACAAGATCCACAAGCAAGTACAAACATATTTAGCAAACGGTTTATCAACGCGCACGCAAGCCTTGGTTAATGCATTACAGGCATTTTATAATACTAAGCCGCTGACATTAGCAGATTTTGATTATCGAGGAATGTATGAATGTGAAGCCGTTTAAACTGGGTGTTATTGTTAATCCAATTGCTGGCGTTGGTGGCAGCGTAGCATTAAAAGGCAGTGATAATGTTGCCCAACAAGCACTGAATTTAGGTGCTATACCGCAAGCCAATCATCGTATGTTACAAGCATTAGGTCAGTTTGCTGATCTTGCTCAGCGCTTTAGCGTGGTGACCGCGGGTGGTGAAATGGGCGAGCGTTGCAGTTTAGAGCTAGGCCTTAATGTTACAGTAGCTTATCGACCTGCCAATGACATGACCACAGAACAAGATACTTATGCCGCAGTTGAAGCATTATTAGCACAAGACATCGACTTATTATTGTTTGCTGGTGGCGATGGTACTGCGCGTAATATTTGCGCGACGATAAACGATGTTGTGCCGGTATTAGGTGTCCCTGCAGGCTGTAAGATCCATTCCGGCGTTTATGGTGTCACCCCCAAAGCTGCAGGTTGTGTGGTTCGTCGATTGATTTTAGGCGAACTGGTTACCTTGGCGGATGCCGACGTGATGGATATTGATGAAGTCGCATTTCGTCAAGGCACAGTAAAAGCTAAGCGCTATGGCGAGATGATGGTACCGAGCGATTTACGTTATGTACAAAGCGTAAAAATGGGCGGGATTGAATCAGACGAACTCGTGCTTACCGACATAGCTGCTGATGTCATGGCAGATATGGAAGATGAATATTATATTATGGGTTCTGGGTCAACGGTGGCATTCACCATGGCTGAATTAGGACTAGATAATACCTTATTAGGTGTTGATGTTGTACATCAGCATGAATTGATTGCTGCGGACCAAACGGCAGCGCAGTTATTGGCGTTGACGCAAGATAAACCCTGTAAATTAGTCATTACTTTAATTGGTGGTCAGGGGCATATTTTTGGTCGTGGTAATCAACAACTGTCGCCGCAGTTGATTAAACAAATCGGTAAAGAAAATATTATTGTGTTGGCAACCAAAACTAAGTTGTCGGCATTAGCAGGACGCCCCTTAATCGTAGACACGGGGGATGTTGAATTAGACCAAGCATTATCAGGTTTTATTCGTGTAACCACAGGTTATCGTGATTACATCATGTATCGTGTCGCCAACCCAGAATATGAGGATTAATCATTGTCTAAACCTACTTATCAAAGCAAGCTAATGGAAAAGCTTGATGGATTTGTAGAACAAGGAACGTCGGATCAACTATTTGCGGCTGAATATTTACACGGCCATGTCACTTTTGCTACGGCGAAGTGCGAAAATATAGGTAAAATCTATCCCCACGACATTAAGTTTCAGGTCGTACACAGTCTACGCGATGCACTTGTTGCTAATGAGTTAACTCCTCAGAAACAAGCGCTGGTACTGGGCATGTGGGATGATATCAATAAACATTGATATTCGATTAAATGATTATGATTAATCAGGCCGTTTTAACGGCTATTATCACCGATTAAAGTGGCTTATCATTTTAAACCAGTAATCTGATTACTGGTTTTTTTGTGCCTGTCATAAACCTAAGCTCATGCGTTAGTATGAGCTAGATCTGATAACCATAAACATTTTTATATTAAATGTAATTTAATTTCAAATTAGTATTTCACAAGAATATTATTCATCTACAAACACTTAGCTGTAATTAAAAAATGATTTCTGCGGTATTCCTACTGACTGAGAACGTTTCACATTTGGATGTTAATGTTTATTGTTTAATTATTTACGCTGTATAAATTTGGGTTTTAACTTGTTGTTAGAACTAAAGTTTAACATTACCTCTAAACGCCATTGATTCCACTTACTTATTTCATCTGGTTGTACCTGTTGTTTTTTTACGTTATAACTTTTCTGCACTCCAATCGAGACAGGTTGTCATTATGAGTGCGCAATTTTGCGATAACTTAATGGTATTTCGATCATTAAACTAGTTGGCGATAACTTAACAATAAAGGATTAACTATGTTAAAAAAAACTCGGATTTTACTTCCTGTCTTAGCTGGAGCCTTATGCTTCATGGTTGCACCTGTACAAGCGGATACCACGGGGAAAACTAAATACCCGGTAGTATTAGTGCATGGCTTAGCAGGGTTTGATAGTGTGTTAGCTGATTACTTTTATGGTGTGAAAGGGGCATTAGCCGATGTTGGCGCGACAGACGTGTATACGCCACAAGTCAGTGGTTATGATACCAGTGAAGTACGTGGTGAGCAGTTACTGAGTTATTTAGAGCAACTGAGAGCGGTGACGGGGGCTGAGAAGTTTAACTTAATTGGGCACTCTCAAGGTGGGATTGATTCACGTTATGTGGCGTCAGTACGACCTGAATTGGTCGCATCAGTCACGTCGGTGGGTTCTCCGCATCGTGGTTCTGGTACCGCAGATGTAATTAAAGATTCACCATTAGAAGGCCCGGCAATGGCTATTGGTAATGCAGTCGCCAGCTTACTCGCTGTTGCTACTGGCAATAGTGATAACGCTGTAAATGCGATGGGTTCTCTAGAAGCATTGAACTCTAAAGATGCGGCTATTTTTAATGCTAAATATCCTGAAGGTTTAAGACAGGGCGAGTGTAAAGTCACACCGAGTTATAATGCTGGTTCGTGGTGGTGGCCAAACTGGGTTTATGATTATTCAGTCAATGACGGCGATCATAAGGTGAATGATGTAGCTTATTATTCATGGGGCGGTACCTATAACCCTGTGTTCAACTCTAATGTTCTGGATCTTGCTGACGGTTTATTAGCGGTGACTTACTTAACGATAGATGAAGCCAATGATGGTGTTGTTGGACGCTGTTCTACGCATTTAGGTAAAGTGATCCGTGATGATTACACCATGAATCACGCCGATGAAATTAACGGCATGTTTGGTTTACGCGGCCTAGGTAGTACTAGCCCTTTACCTTTATATGCGGCACATGCGAAGCGTTTAACCAACGCTGGGCTGTAAATTAGCTATTTTAACATGTGGTAAGCACTGTGGATTTATCACGGTGCTACTATTTATAGTGTTTATTTAAAGTAGATAGCTATTCATCATGATTAGCTATCTACAGAATTTAGTTAGATGGAGACTGTCATGTCGTTTAAATCAACACCGCTTATTATTGCTACTGCGTTATCTGGGGTTATTGCGGTTGCGGGCTGGGTACTCTTTTTATCGTCAGACGATGCGCAATCCATCGCCACAAAACCAGCGTCGCCACTTTTATCGCCAATAGCGGCATCAAAAATAGTCACCTCGCAAATAGCAAAGCAGCAGGTTAGCTATCCATTAACACCTGAAGCCATCAATGCCTTGGTTAATCAGGGTGATGATGTGCTTGCTGAAAATACAGATCAACAAGCAGTGCCGTTGTTACTGCCAAGCTCATTATTAGGCTCCGCGTTGCCACTCATGCTTGATGTTAATGAGTTTGGTGATTTAATTATTAATAAAAAAATTCAGCACCTATTCGATTTTTATCTCTCGGCAATGGGCGAGGAAAGTTTAGATATTATCGTTACTCGTATTAAACATAGCCTGACATCGCAACTTGTTGATCCTGCATTGATTCAAGGTATGGATATATTTTCGGGTTATTTACAATATTTAAATCAAGTGACAGCAATCAAGCAGCAATTTGAGTTGGAATTTGAGCCTGTATTTGAGCAAAGTATCGATGGTATAAATAACAGTGAATATGCGTTAGAGAACGTGATTCAGGTGCGTGAAATGGTGCTTGATGCGCGAACAACTTTTTTGGATGATGATGTTATTGCGGCTTTTTTTGGTCAAGCCGATGAGTATGAAGGCTATATGCTAAGGTTGGCGGCGATTAATCAAAACAAGGCATTAACTGATACTGAGAAACAAGTCGCGCAAGCCGAACTTGATACCACAGCGCCGGAGTGGTTATTAGCACAACAGCATACCGCCAATCAACTCAATCAATATCGCGAGCAGTATCAGACTTTGCAAACACAAGGGGCGAGTCAGGCAGAACTACAAAATTTTACTCAACAATCATTTTCGCCAGCAGTGGCTGACCGTTTAGTTGCATTGGATGTGAAGCGTCAGCAGTGGCAGGTAAAGTTAGCTGAATATAGAGAAGAGTTGGCTGTTATTACTAATAACGCGGCTGATGAGAACAGCGATAGTGAGCAACAACAGCTCGAAATTGCGCAATTACGGGAGGCTTACTTCAGCCCCCAAGAAATTAAACGCGTTAGTGCCTTAGATGGTATCGACAGTACTCGTCGTAGCAGCACCCTTAGTAACAACAGTATCAGTGAGACTAACAGCATTAGTGCTCACACCACTGCGTTGTAATACCACCATAGAACGACCAGCTAATTGATAGTGATCGTTTACATTCAATGGTGCTAGGTGCATTGAACTAGTATCACAAACTCGGTGCCAAATTGGCGGTACATCAGGCAGTTTAAAATCGACAGGAGTATCGATTTGGTTGAATAACAATAATAATTCATCGCCATCCGTGTTCAGACCTAAGTGTAGGCCTAAGCTGCTTTGATGTTCCCAGTCATGTTGTTGCATCACTTCGCCATTACTGCAGTACCAGCTGATTCGGTGATCATTACGTCCATCGCCGGTAAACGCGGCAATGAATGGCAGCATATATTGTTTACGCGCTGCGATCATCTTGCTTAACCAATCTTGGAATTCTTGTTTTAATTCGTCCATCTGCCAGTTTAGCCAGCTGATTGCATTATCCTGACAGTAAGCATTGTTGTTACCACCTTGAGTATGAGATACGGTATCCGCAGCCAACATATGTGGTATGCCAAAACTAAACAGTAAAGTGGTGATCAAATTACGCTTTTGTTTTTCACGAAAGGCGATAATTTCGACATTACCGGTTACTCCTTCAATACCACAATTGTATGAGCGGTTATCGCCATGGCCATCACGATTATTTTCGCCATTAGCACAATTATGTTTATCGTTGTAAGACACTAAGTCTTGCAGGGTAAAGCCATCATGGTAAGCAATATAATTGACTGGCAGTTTATGTGGCCAGCGGCTGCCACTGAAGAAGTGACGAGAGCCCATAATTCGAGTGGCAAAATCTTTTAAGTAACCGTGGTCGCCACGCCAAAAGCTGCGCACTGTATCGCGGAATTTATCGTTACATTCGTTCCAACCATCAGGGAAATAACCTAACTGATAGCCATCAGGGCCAATATCCCAAGGTTCAGCGATAAGTTTAGTCGGCTGTAAAATAGGGTCTTGGGCAACAGCGTGGAAAAAAGGTGCTTGTTGGTTGAAGCGATCGCCTTTACGGCCGAGTGTGGCGGCTAAATCAAAACGGAAACCGTCAATATGATATTCACTTACCCAATAACGCAAGCTGTCCATGACTAAATTAAGGCTAGCTTGGTGAGTCAAATCTAAACTATTGCCACAACCAGTGTAGTTGCGTAGGCCATTTTCATCCCGTAAGTAATAACGATGGTCGAGCGCTTTAAGATTGAATATTGGTCCATCTTGGCCACCTTCTGCGGTATGGTTAAAGACCACATCTAAAATAACTTCGATGCCGTTCTTATGCAGCTCTCTGATCGCAGTTTTTAATTCTGTGACCGCATCAACAGTCGCGTAACGCGGATCGGGAGCCATGAATGCGAGCGTACTGTAACCCCAAAAATTAACTCCTTGTTGATTTAATAAGTGCGGTTCGTGCATACATACGGCAACAGGCAGGAGCTGTACACTGGTAATACCTTGTTGTTTTAATAAGGTGATATTGACAGGGTCTGCTAATGCTTGATAACTACCTGGTGCAGCGGAGGTGATCGCGGGATTTAATTGGCTAAAGCCTTTGGTATGGGTTTCTAATAAAATTGTTTCAGCCAACGGTACATCTGGCTGCGGTACACCTTGCCAATCAAAAACATTGTCGGTAACTAGCGCTTTGGCCAGGTGCCAACTTTTTTCGGCACTGTACGGTGGTTTGTAATAAGGTGCTTTGCTGACGGCCTTTGCGTAAGGGTCGAGCAACAACCAATCTTGACCATCTATATTGCTTGAAAAACCATATTCTTGTCCGGCGCTAATATCACTAATGAAAATATGATGCACACCGGCATATTTGTTGTCGATAGTAAAACTGCGCTGTGTTTTGCCATTAAATAAGACCAGCTGCAAGCTAGCACAGTCCGGTGCATATATCGCAAAGTTACAGCCTTGTGGTTTTAAGCTGTTCGCAGGCTGCAAGTTTGCACCCAGGGGGTAAGATTTTGACATAAATCACTCACACTTAGTTTGTTAGCTAGGTCACATTTATAGGTTATCTTCATCTTATGTAATTCAGATCGTTAAAGGAGCTTTTACACGAATAAACATGATCCAGTTAACACTAAAGTTATACTTTTTGGTTAAAAAATAGGTAGCAGGGTAATAAAAAATGCCTGTTAGCGAAAACTAACAAGCATTGGAGTGATTGAATAATTTATTGTTTGTGCTTAATTAACGCTTGTAATGCTGTGCTTTCATATCTTCTTTGGTGATGAAACCGTCGCCGTTTGAATCTAATTTATCAAAGTATTGGTTCATTTCTTCTTTAGAAACTTTACCATCGTTATTGGTGTCCATTTGCTTGAACATCATGCCTCGATGATTTTTACCTTTATGATGCTTACCTTTATTTTTCATATCAGCTTTAGTGATGAAACCATCGTTGTCAGTATCGAATTTATCAAAGTTTTCAGCTAGACGACCAGTGGCTTCGTCTTTTGATATTTTACCATCGTTGTTGGTGTCCATTGCGGCAAATTTTTCGCCTTGATGATGTTTACCTTTGTTTGGCAAATCTGCTTTGCTAACGAAACCATTGTTGTCAGTATCGAATTTATCAAAGTTTTCAGCTAGACGACCAGTGGCTTCTTCTTTTGACACTTGACCATCTTGGTTGGTATCCATTTGTTCAAAAGACATATGGTTACCTTGCTTGTTATGGTTATCTGCATAAGCAAACGTCGTAGTAGTCATCGCTGTTAATAAGGCTGCGGTAATAAAGAATGTCTTTTTCATAATAATCTCACTTGTTGCTGGTTGTTAGTCTTAAACAAGATTAACTCACCGTGAGTTAACCTGTTGATGGAGTAACTATAAGCAACAAATGCGCAGGAATTATGGAGGAAATGTGGAGATTACCCATAATATTAAAAAAGACCAAAATAATTACAGCGTAAAGCGATAGCCAACCCCATAAATGGATTTGATGTATTCATTGTCCGGTGCTGCATCTTGTAATTTTTTGCGCAAATTTTTAATGTGACTATCAATGGTGCGGTCGGTGACCAAACGATGATCAGCATAAATCTTTTGCATCAGTTGGTCGCGATTAAATACTTGACCTGAATGTTGGTTAAAAAAGCTTAATAGACGAAATTCTGCGGGCGTTAAAGTCAGTTCATTATTGTCAAACGTGGCTTTCATTTGTTCATCATTAATCACGAGGCCATGTTGTGCTGACGCAGCGGTAACTTCGACAGTACGGCGTAATACGTTTTTGATCCGTGCGACCACTTCACGGGGGCTGTATGGCTTGCAGATATAATCATCGGCGCCGAGTTCTAGACCTAATAAACGATCTATTTCATCCACCCGCGCAGTTGCCATCACCACGGGTACTTGGCTAAAGGTGCGCAATTCACGGTAGATATCTAAGCCGTCACGATAGGGCAGCATTAAATCCAGAATAAGCAGATCAGGGTTGTGTTGCTTCACCCAGTCAATCACCTCAAGGCCATTATCAATGATGTGGGTTTGGAATCCAGCTTGCGCTAGGTATTCACATAAAACAATGGCCAGTGACGGCTCATCTTCAACCACGAGTATTGTTTTTTCTGACTGTGTCATGGATTAATTGTCCTTAATCGGAAGAGATATAGTTATTTTTAAGCCGCCAAGTTCAGAGTGCTGGGCACTGATCTTGCCATGATGCATTTTGACGATGTTTTCACAAATGGATAAACCTAAACCGGAGCCACCATTAGCACGGCTGCGTGATTTATCGACGCGGTATAAGCGCTCAAACAGTTTGGGTAACGCGTCATCTGGCACGCCTGGGGCACTGTCTTCAATGGTTAATATTACCGCGACAGGTGTCTGCTGCAGGTTAATATTTATTTGCCCATTGGGGTTGGTATAGCGGTAACTGTTTTCAAATAAATTACCAATTAACTGTGCTATTGATTTGGCATCGGCGTGTAGTAACGTGCACTGATTGTGATCGTACAAGCGTTGTATGGCAATGTGTTTATCGGCTAAACGCACTTCATTTTGATTGGCAATATTATTGATGATATTAGTGATATCAACTTTGTGTGAAGTATCGATAAGCACGCCACTATCAGATAATGATAACGAATATAAATCATCGACTAAGCGGGTCAGGGTCATGACTTGATCGTGCAATGATCTTATATACCTTGGCTCGGGTTTACGGATACCGTCTTCAATGGCTTCTATTTCACTGAGCAACACCGCAATCGGGGTGCGCAGTTCATGAGAAATATCGGACAACCACTGTTCTCGAGCATGTTTCTGGACCTTGAGTTTAGTGGTTAATAAGTTAAAGGCGAGCGATAATTCGGCCAATTCATCTTTACCACGTATATCAATTTGATAATCAAAATTACCGTTAGATAATGATTTAGCGGCGTTATCTAAGTTTTTTAGTGGTTTTAAAAAATGACGTACTAATAATGCCGCGACAATGAATGAGAACAGCGCAGCCCAAGCTGCAATCCAATAAAAGTTGTCGAGTTGTTGTCTTAAGAAACGTTCGGCTAAATGGCCTTTAATATTTTCTCTTTGGATAATGGATAACCAGCCAATGGTTTGTCCATCTTGGGTGATTGCAACCTTGGTAATTTGGACATTGTCATGTAAGCGCTTTAAGTTTTTACGGTTACCAATAATGGATTGACCATTTACATCGAGTAAGTTAAGACGTACTTCGAGTCGGTTATAATTGGAACGGCTTTTTCTTGCTGCTGTATCAGCAATATCTTTTGGTTTTCTGGGGTGCTCGCCAATATTTCTTAACAGCTGTCGCCATAATTCAGGCTGTTGTTGTAGTTTGCGCCAGCCTTGATCTGCTGAGTAATAGTCACTGATATTTTCAGCCATGTTTTCAATTCGTTCGACTTCACTCTGGTTCAGGTAGCTTTGAAAGCCATTTTGAAAGCTGTTATTGATCAGCAATGCCATGCTTACCATCATTAGCATGCTAATGAGTATTAACGAGATAAACAATTTATGGAAAATGGTTAAACGCATTTCAATGACCTTTGGGTGAGGAATCGAGATCATTATACCCAAGCTACTTCAAAATGCACAATCAGCAAACTTACGGCTTGTTGTAGAAAGGAAAAAGTCCATACAAGGATGGACTTCAAATGGCTAAGATTCAGCTAACCAAGGCTGAGTTAATCAATATTAAGCGTAATGGTATTGCTAGTGATGAGGATCTCACTGTACTGAGTTGTCGCATGCTGTAATGACACCACTTCTGCCAACAGCTTTTGTTGCTGGTTTAAAATATAAATCGGCCCTGAATAACTGCAGGTATCAGAATTTATTTGCATGACTTGGCTGCTGGGATTCGGCGTAAAATCAGGGCCTAAAAATTTATCGTATTCTTTATAAATATTGATATTGCAGGGCTGGCCACTATTGGACGCTATCTGTAATTGCATGGTTGTTGATGCTTGATAGGTTAAAGCACTTGATGCATTAATATTGAATAAGCTGTTGTCATTACTTGCTGTTGGAATAAAGCTGTCTTCATCTTGAGTTAACTCTTGCTTAGGCCCGTCGACACTGGGGATGGCTGATGGTGTGTTGGATGGTGTGGCTGCGTTTCCTGATGGGGAGTCGCCACCACCACATGCAGAAATAGACATTGTCATCACAGTACAGATAAGTAGTTGTTGTTTAAAGTTCATAGCGATACCTACTGATATGTTTTATTGATAATCGGGTGATTAAACCAATCGACATTTTGCTGTCCGTCACTGAGAATAAAGTTAATAAAATCGGGATAAGCAATGGAGATATCGGTACCTTCATAGGCAGGAACCCACTGAGTGCCGACTTCTATCGCCCAAGGTAAATTACGGCCATCTCTGTATGTCTGCGAAGGAAGTGATCTGTCATCATACTGGCCAAAATAGCTGCTACTACCAAGGTCGGTGACAGGCTTGTCAGACAAATGAATTTCAAAAGCGCGACCAGGCATAGTACTACCGTAGAAATCATTGCGACTGCGATTGACACTACCAAAGATGAACGGGTCTAATGGCATCGTGGGCATTGCCGACTGGTCAATTGGGGTTGTTAATGGGATGGTGATATCGAATGTAAATAAATCGCTATTGGCACAACCTAGCTCTGTGCGATAGAAACTTAAGCCACAATTACTTTTTAGAAAGGTATGTTTTAGATTTTCGGTAATTATCACCACCGCATTAGTTTGGCCTTGCTCTAGGGGGGCTTCACCTTGTAATACCAGACCGTTATGACTGAGTTTAATCAGGCTTTCATTTATTTGTGAACGAGCGATACCAGGTAACTGAATAGCAAAACCATTCGAGTAATCAGCACCATAAGCGGCTAACTGTCCAGACACATCTATTCTGACGACCTTATTGCCTTGGATCACTTGTGAGACGCGATAATAAATCAATACATCATTAAAATCATAATCACCGACTTCTGGCCACATATCTTCGTAGGCTATGGTGACAAAATCATTTTTACTTGGGTAGTGTATATAAGTGGTATTAGCTGCGGTAATGTCTATTTGGTAATCTTCGACTTCACCATATACGTAACCGCCATTATTACTGGCATCTTCAATATTACCGACACGAAAGCGTGACCAACTTGCTCCCGCACTGGCATCATCTGGCACGCGGAAAAGTACATCATGACTGCCAGGCAATAGTTGTAAACCACTGATAGCATGTTCGTTGGCGTCATTGAAGTCACCATCGCGGTTCCAGTCAAACCAAGCATTGAGGTAACTCGTTGCGCCACCACCGATGACAACATTAACTTGACCATCTAAGCCAGGGACTAGACTGGTTTTGAATAACACCCCATCTTCATCATCAATACTGATGCTTTCATCTGAACTCGGATAAATTCTCGCATCGGACTCGGCATCGACACTCGCACCTAAAAAGTGGTTGTAGTAGTTAATCAAGTGACGAGCACCATTATTAGCCAGTGTGGTGCCGTAAGAATCGGGTGCATCGCCGTAATCGGTATTCGAAGAAATCACTGGCGCATTAGCACAGCGAGCGCCGTCATTACTGTTGGTTGGTGACGCTTGTGCAAAATACACCGTAGCACCGGAAATATTATTTGGATCGGTAATATCGGTACGATAAATATTACCGTCATTGTTACGGACAAAATAAAGGTTACCTAATATATCGAAATAAGCGGCGCCAAACGCACTTCCGGGAGCGGTGAAACCGGTGTTTGCGACGACGCTTGCTGAGCCATCGGTTGGGTTTATACGATAGAGATCACCACTGGCACTTTCCACTGCGTAGATGTTGCCATCGATTGGGTGAAAGGCAAAGTCGGCAATGCCCATGTTTTGATTAGCGCCGTCAATTTTGTTGATCGTGAGGTATCCAGCATCGCTGGCATCCAACGAGGTATAGAAAAGGCCAGTATTTTTGCGGTAAAAATAATAGTTATTATTGTAAATATCACCGACATAAAAATTATTCGTGGGCGGATTAGTAAAAGGTAATACGGTGGCTTTAAAGTCACGGTCAAATTTGACTAGCGCTAATTTTTGTTTATTGAAGCCATAAATATAACGGTCAGTTTCGTTAAAAGCGACAGCGTTTATGATGTCAGTTCCGAGGTTATCGTCAACTTGGATCGTGTTCACCGCACCTGTTGATAAATCGACAGACTTATAGTGGGTGGCATTATTGTTGTATTGCGAGAGAAATGCCTCAGTAGGGCAAAGGTCAAAAGGCGCCGCGTAGAGTAAATGAGGTGTCGCCACATAAAATAACAGTGAGACGAATATATAACGTAGATAGGCTAGTTTTATCATATTCTCATTCCTCGGTCCTTGGATATGTATTCTGATGTGTGCCTTAGTTGTATTGCATATCTTAAGCCAATTGTAATTTAATTTTAAAAACAAAGGTTTACATATTCATATTCCGCGGCACTCGCAAATTGCAACGCAGAATGATAATCAAATTGCAGGTGTACTTATTTTTTGAGGTATTGTGTTTACTGAAGTTCCTGTGGTGCGGAGTTACACATTTTTGTTTATCATACCTACAAAGTGTGACTAACTTCATTATTTACAGACCTGCCCAGTGATTCAATTACAATACTAAGCCTTATTAGTGTGACTCGCTTCATAATTGATATTCTCTCCTCTCTTCGTATCCTCTTTTACATAATTACAAGGGGTTGATTTAATTATTGTTAATTACTTTATTATGGTGGGAAATATTTAATTTTCAATTTATGTGTTGTAACAATAATTAGCAACGAAGGAAACATATTATATGAACAAAATGTCAATGCAGCGCCTAATTTTAGGAATTGCGGTGCCTAGTTTACTTGCGGTGAGTTGTTCTGCTTATGCAGAGGTTGAACGTTTTCGCTACCAAAGCGAGATCAGTTATCGACTGGACGCCGTAGATGTTTTTAGGATGCGTAACGCTATTCCTGACGTAGATGTGCGTAAAACACTTAAACCTTTAATAGGTATAACTTTTTATAGCCAGAACGCATTTATTAGCGCGCTGAAAAAAGAACTTGATGATGAAATTGTTAACCAATACCAGTTGATGTTGTTGGAAAAATCACAACAGCAGGGTCAGGATTTAGCAATTGATGTGTTAAGTGATGATATCATTCATATTGCCTATAAAGCTCAGCCGAAAGACACCGCTTTACCCACGACTGAACTGATCAATACCGCGAAACTAAATGGTACCGTTAAGCTAAATAAAGTCTCAGATGGCTTTACGACGAAAAATCTTCAAGTGACCGTTAATGCTCAAAATTTATGTGTCTCCGTGACATCCTTCAAGCAAGGAAAGCTTACTGACGTTTGTCCCGATAAGGAACATAGCTTTACTTTGCTTTCGCAAGGCGACTATCAGCTTAATGGCTTGGGCCAGGAGTTTCATTCCCCAGGTAAGCTAAACAGCAACTGGCTTGGCTTTAAGCGCCAAGGCGGTAATAAAATGGAAGGCTATGAGGGCGGAGCAACAGGTAATACTCAATTCCCTATCCTGTACGCCACTAATCCTAAGCAGCAAAATTATGCCCTGTATCTCGATACCATCTATGCGGCTAACTGGGATTTCATGGAAACACCTTGGAAGGTTTCGGTATCACAGGGCAAACCGAGCTTTTTATTGATGGCGGGTGAGGGGTTACCTGAACTTAGGCAGCAATATATGAAGTTGGTGGGCAACCCATTAGTTCCACCACGTAAAATGTTTGGTATGTGGCTGTCGGAATACGGTTTTGATAACTGGCAGGAGATGGATGACAAACTGAAAACCTTAAAACAGCAAGCATTTCCGATCGACGGGGTTGTCATGGATTTACAGTGGTTCGGTAATGTCGAAAGTTACAGTTCAACTAGTCAGATGGGGACCTTAACTTGGGATGTTAAAAACTTCCCTGAGCCGGAAAAGAAAATACAATCATTGAAAGATCAAGGCATTGGTATGATGCTGATTGAGGAGTCTTATGTCAGTGAGGGACTAGATGAGCATCAGGCTCTGGATGATAAAGGTTATTTAATAAAAGATCCGAAAACAGGTAAAGCGATCGATACGGATCCTAACGACCTTGGCCATTGGTGGGGTAAAGGCGGTATGATTGACTGGACTAATGTTGCTGGTGGTGATTATTGGCATGACTGGAAACGAGTTCCTTTGATTGAGATGGGTGTAATAGGGCACTGGACTGATCTTGGTGAGCCTGAGATGTATAATGCAGAGGGCGTCTTCCTCGGAAATAAACCGCATAGCGATGTTCACAATATATTTAACTATAAATGGTTAGAAAGCATCTATCAGGGCTATCAGCGTAATAAAACGGAGGTTCGTCCGTTTATGATGTCGCGATCTGGCGCGCCGGGGATCCAGCGTTTTGGCGCGACAATGTGGTCGGCTGACATAGGGACTAACCTGCAAAGCTTATCTAGCCAATTTAGTATGCAGCCTAATATGGTGTTATCTGGCATTGATTATTACAGTTCAGATGTTGGTGGTTTCCACCGCGGAGCATTAAAAGCACGTTCAAGTGAGCGCGAAGCTGCGCTCAATGAAACTTATACTCAGTGGTTTGCTTACAGCTCGTTGTTTGAAGTGCCAGTTCGCCCGCACACTGAAAACTTGTGTAACTGTAAGGAAACTGCACCGGATCGAGTCGGCGATCTAGCCAGTAATAAAGCCAGTATCGAGCTGCGCTATCAGTTGATCCCTTATCTCTACTCACTTGCCCATCGGGCTAATAACTCAGCAGAGCCAGTGTTCCCGTCAATGGATTATTACTATGGTAATGATCCGCAGGCCGTGAATCTACCAGGTCAAAAGATGATGGGTAAAGATTTGCTCGGTGCGGGCATTGCCAAAATGGGACAAAAGGTGATGGATCTATATCTACCTGCGGGTAAGTGGTATGACTACCGTACCGGCGAGATGACTGTCAGTAAAGGCGAATGGCGTAAGCAGTTACCGGTTTATCACAACAGCGTGATCCGTTTACCTTTGTTTGCCCGTGATGGTGCCATTATCCCGGTGAACTCTCAGCAGAAAATGCCGCTAACCAGTGATGTGCCTTTAACCTTAGCTGCGAAAGTTTACGGTACGCAAGGTACTTTCATTCTGTATGAGGACGATGGTGCCAGCAATGCTTATTTGAAAGGGGAACTGAGACAGACAAGCCTGACAACCCGCGAAATAGAAGAAGGATTGTTGCTTACTGTTGAAGCAAAAGGCGATTATCAGAATGCACCTGCAGCACGTCCTCTTTCTATTGCGTGGTACGGCATTGAAGGTAAAGTGAAGGCTATTGAGTTGAATGGCAGCGTTATCTCCGACTGGACGCAGCAAGATGGTGTTGTGAGCGTTAGTACAACAGATTTACCAGTGAACAATAAAACTGAGCTTAAGTTAGTTATAGATTAATTATTCAGCTAATTTTACTGTAAAAATAAAGGCACGCCGTAGTTAAGCGGGGTGTCTTTATTTATCCTTACCGCTTTAATACCCCCCAATTAATACAGTAAAGTGATATTAATCTGAGGCAGATAGGGCTTTATCTTGCTCCTTAAACTGCGCTTAAAGATATCCATTCAATACCAATTTCTGCTTGATGTCTGCGACGTGTTCTATCAGGATTTCATTCAAGTGATAAATTCCGACTGTGCCAATCTGACCGTCTTGGGCTAACGGTAGGGGGACTATGTCTGCCTGTGAAAAGTAATCTACCATGCTCAGCGGATAGGGCATAATTGCCGTTGTTGAGCTAAGAATATCTATACTTGCGGTCAATGAGTTGATCTCGTAAACAATACGCTCTGATACTTTTTTTCGCTCCCTTTCTAGCTGTTTTGGTTGTGGGTTCTCAACTAAATGCTGATAATCGTCTGAATCTGGTGTTACTTGTAACAAAGGGTATCGCTCTAGATCTGTTTCTCGCCACTGATTAACAAGCAAAGGGTGAGAATGATGGACAAACAACGCTTCTTTATCTTGCAGAAGAGGAATAAATGTGACATCGCAGCGCCGCGATAAGCCAACAATTTCATGACCGACAAACAGGTCTATTTTACCGTGTATGAGCATATCCATCAGCTTTAGATGGTTACCGAATTCAAGCTGAATCGAGATAGAAGGATTGTCTTCACTATATTGCTGAAGCGATTTTTTAACAAATACCTCCCACCAAGCATCACCTGTGCCCATCTTGATTTTCTCAGTTTTTCTTTCTTTCAGGTCTGCCATTTTGTGTAACAGTGAATCATGGCGACGTTGCAGCTCGAGTGCTTGTTCTTGCAATAATTTTCCATATTCAGTTAGTTCAACCCCTTTTGATCTGCGGATAAACAAGGGGACATCAAAGCTAGCTTCGAGCTTTTTAATATTATTTGTTAGTGTTGGCTGGCTGAGACCCAACTGGCTGGCTGCAAGACTGATATTACTCAGTTCGGCGACGACAAGAAATTGTTTGTAGCTTTTATCCATAACGTAATGACTATGCGGCTGAAAAAGTTTGTCGACAAGTATCACACTTATTGAATTTGCAGGGAATCCTGAACTGTTGAAACTTGTGATTTCGATCTCTTTAATCACTGCTGATATAGGTAAAACCTATATCACTTCGTGGTGAGAATATTTTTAAACATTAAGGCATAAGGTTATGCTATCGGTATTAAACATATCACTTTTTTGATTTAAGCCTATTTAAAGGAAATTCTGTCCATGAAAATGACCCCAAAGTGGTGGCACGATGCTGTTGTCTACCAGATTTATCCACGTAGCTTTTGTGATTCTAATAATGATGGCGTGGGTGATTTACAAGGTATTATCAGTAAGCTGGATTACCTGAAAGCCTTAGGTGTCGACGTGATTTGGTTATCGCCTGTGTATCGTTCACCAATGGATGATAACGGCTATGATATTTCTGATTATCAAGATATCGCCGCAGAATTTGGCTCGATGGAAGATATGCTGCAGTTGCTTGCAGATGCCAAGCAACGTGATATCCGTATTATCATGGATTTGGTGGTTAACCATACTTCCGATGAACACCCTTGGTTTACAGAAGCGCGCAAGTCGAAAGATAACCCATATCGTGACTACTATATTTGGCGCAAGCCAAAAGAAGATGGTTCGGTACCGGATGACCAAGGTTCGGTGTTTGGTGGCGGTGCTTGGGAGTGGGATGACAACACGGGTGAATATTACTTCCACCTTTTCTCTAAGAGGCAGCCTGATTTGAACTGGGAGAACCCGAAAGTTCAAGAAGAAGTGCATAAGATGATGAACTGGTGGATCGATCGAGGTATTGGTGGATTCCGTCTCGATGTTATCGATCTCATCGGTAAGGAAATTGATAAAAAAATTACCGGTAATGGGCCTCGTCTTCACCCACTACTACAAGAAATGAATAAGGCGACCTTCGGTGAAAAAGATCTGCTCACGGTGGGTGAAACATGGGGTGCGACCCCTGAAATGGCCAAACTGTTCAGCGATCCGGCGCGTAACGAATTTTCGATGGTGTTCCAGTTTGAGCATATTTCCCTGACTTGGAAGCACGGTGATAAGTGGAATCCTATTGCGCTTGATCTACCTGAATTCAAACGAGTGCTAACTAAGTGGCAGATAGAATTGGCAGATGAAGGCTGGAATTCCTTGTTCTGGAATAATCATGATCTGCCTCGCGCCGTGTCTAAGTTTGGTGATGATGGCCAGTATCGAGTTGAATCTGCAAAAATGCTGGCGACCACGCTGCACATGATGAAAGGCACGCCGTATGTTTATCAGGGGGAAGAGATCGGCATGACGAATGTCGCGTTCGACAGCATTGATGACTATCGTGATATTGAAACCCTGAATTTCTATAAAGAACGTACGGAAAATGGCGTTGCGCCTGAAACCATGCTGGCTGCTGTTCATGAAAATAGTCGCGATAACGGTCGTACGCCAATGCAGTGGAGCAACACGGATAACGCAGGTTTCTCACAGACTCAGCCTTGGTTGCAGGTTAACCCTAATTACCCTGAGATCAACGTGGATGCGGCGCTGGAAGATCAGAATTCTATTTTCTATCACTACCAGAAGCTGATTAAGTTACGTAAGTCATTACCTGTGATTGTACACGGCACTTTTGAGCCAGTATTTGAAGAGCATGAGCAGGTATTTGGCTATGTCCGCTCAGATGAACAGCACCGTCTGTTTGTACTGAATAATTTTACTGCCGACGAGGTTAGCGTTGCTGTGCCTGAGTCACTTCAGACTGAGCAGGCTGAATGCCTTATTTTCAACTATGAGTCACATCAACAGTTAAGTAATACGATAACCCTGAAACCTTACGAGTCATTTGCAGTATTACTGTCGGCGTAAGCTGATATTGATTTAAATCAACGGTTAATTTTTTCATTATTTTGGCTCTGTTCATCGTTGTTTGAACAGAGCCTTTTTATTTTGGGTAAACAAAACATGATGCATTATAGCTATGGACATAACGACGTTATTTTTGATATCCCATGGGAAGGAAATCAAATTTTTCTAATCGGCACATTTACTAACTGGCAGAAAAAAGATTGCTTTAAGTTTTCAGTATTGGGCGACAGGCTTTTGCTCAGAACAAGTTGTCTAGATGTAAATAAAATAGGTAACTCTGGCTATATCGAATATTACTTATGGGATGAAGAGAGGCAACAACCTATACCATTTAATGACAACTATCCTGCAGGCTATTTTTTTAATAATCAATTCAATGGTAGTTATAACTATTTACTGCTTCCTGAAGATATTTGTGATGATGAACTGAGTCATATTATTCAGCATAATAAAAATTCATTCCGAATTAAAAGTAGAGCTTCTGAGTTTGAGTCTGAGCAGATGCTGGCTAACTTCAGAGAAGTAAGAGGGGGTAAGTTGGCTAAAGAAAGATTATTTCGCTCTTATCACCCAGTTATTCCATCTAGGGGCGAACATCCACAGCTCATGAATATTGAAATTCAGCGTCAGCGAAAAGCTATGCAGTTAATTGAATTTAATAATGTTCGCACAGTGATTAATCTTTCGGAGACAGCTCAAGAACTGGCGGACTATCTTCATCAAGCTGAGCCCAGTTATTACAAAACGCTGTGGCTTGACAATCATATCGTAAATGTTCCGGTTGCTTATGAGACGGTATATTTCATGTCGGATCGGGATGAAAGCTTTAACCCTGATGAGCTCGGTTTCCAGACTGGTATCCGAGCTGTTATTAATCATATCGCAGACCATCAAGGGCCTTATCATGTCCATTGCCGATTAGGATCAGATCGAACTGGTGTAATAGTGGCTTTCCTTCAGTTGTTCATGGGCGCTGATAAGCAGCAGATTAAGCTAAATTATTTGCAAACAAATAATATGGCGATTGGTGAATTCCGCAGTTTTCGCTTACTTGAGCATGCACTCACTCAGGCGCTGGGGCAGGGAAGCTTGGAAAATGGTCACCAGGTTATCAGAGCGTACCTGCTTTCATTAGGATTAGCGTGCGAGATAATTGAACAGGCTTATCTGCATTTGGTTGGAGATGAATATTAGTAAAGACTGAGTGTGGTAGTTATAGGCTTAATAATGTATTTACTGGGAATAAGGGTCTAAAAGAAGATTTTATTATGCCTATCTTGAGTTGAATATCTATGTTTCTGCTCGGTTTGAATATATTTAATGTATCTGTATTTATGACTAAGTACGCGGACATGAAGATGACTAATTTAATATATTTGATCTAATTTGAAAACGTGAAAAAAAGTTCAATAAAAATCATGTTATTTTTTAAAAGTAATCATGTTTTTTTATAACTACTTCCTTAATAAATGGTTGAAATAAGTGATGTTAGTCATGCTATTTTTTGATTTTTCGTATTTTAATTACAGTCGTACGCCTGATATCCGTGAGAGTTGTCACGAAACACCGGTGTGTATTTTATGCTACGTCCTTGTCCTCCTCCCTTCTACTCCCCCATGAGGATGAGGCAAAAAACTTTATCAAAGCTTAATATAATTTACGAAAAGATGACTAAACAACTCTTACAATAATTAATGAAGGGATACACTCATGACTCATAAACTTTTACCCGTAGCAGCGGCGATACTTGTAGCATTAACGTCTTACAATGTGGCAGCTGAATCTGCTACAGATGTATTAACCGATGGCTGGGAGGTGAACGGTTACGGTTCAATGAATCTTCGTATGGTTGATGGTGAAACCGTAAATTCGGAGTTTGGTAAAACGAACTATCATTCAGCTGGCACCTCTGGTAAAAGTACCAACCAAGTTGAGTTTGTTATCAAGAAGCATACTGAGCACCAGAACGGCGCTTGGTCTGACTTTGTAGTTCGTACTGAATACGGTAACGGTAACTCTTTTGCTTACTCTTCATCAGGTAGTCAAAAAGATAATACTAAAGCTCAACTTGAAGTTAAAGAGTCTTTTGTAGAGATTGGTGGTTTATCATATCTAGGTGAAGATACATCAATTTGGGGCGGTCAACGTTTCCTCAATCGTTCAGCTGGATTGTTATCGGGTGAATTTTGGAATCAGAGCTCAGGTGTCGGTGCTGGTATCCAAACAAAGTTGGGCGGTAATACGGCAGGTTTTGCATTTTTAGTTGCTGATACAAGTGATGATATTAATGCTGATGTAAACAAAGATCGTCAAACGCTGTCTTCTTATAATTTCTATTACCATGGTGTTGAGGCACTGGGTGGTAGCTTTAACTTTGATCTTAAGTACATGGAGCAAGCTAACCAAGAAGACGAGTTATCTGGTGGCATTAAGTCAGCAGAAGATGGTATTGGTGGTGCGATCACTTATAACCGAGATTACTACGGTTTAGATGGTTGGACGCAAACCGGTATTGCATATGGTAAAGGCATTGCTGCGAACCGTGGTGTAAACTTCGGTGACTGGAGTGGCGCTTTCAGTGAAGACTCTACGGGTCTATTTATCACCTCTTATGGTGTATTAAATATCTCTGAAAACCTACAACTTGGTACGGAATTTGTCTATTTTTCAAATGATGATTCCTTCGGTCAAAAAAGTCTTGATCGTATGATGTTTGCTGCCCGCCCATCATACAAAATCAATGATAACCTACGTTTAGAACTAACTGGATCTGTATCGTCGGAAAAATTAGATGATGGAGTTGCTTGGGGCCGTAAAGATGACAATACATACTACATGATAGAAGCTGCATCTGTATTTACCGTAAATGCTGATTATTTCGGTCGTCCACAAATTAAACCATACGTAACTTACTACAGCACTGAACAAGGAAGTGGCGGTGGTCTTGAATTCAGCGATTCGACTAAAGACAGCGAAGTAGTTGTTGGTGTTCACACTGAAATCTGGTTCTAAGCCAATTAGTGTTAATGGCAGCCCTCGGGCTGCCTTTTTGAGTATATATCTATTGGATCCTGCTGTAGAGTTGATTGGATTGTAATAGGTATATGCCCATAAAATATTGTCAAAATATCGGGTGTCGGAGAGTGAAAATGAAAATGATTAAAACTACACTTGCAGCATTTTTAGTTGTAAGTCTGATTGGCTGTGCGGCATCCCCGACAGCAGGAATAACAAAAGATATCGCAGTAACAGCACCTGTTTGCTGCAATGCCTATAGTGCATTCTCATGGGTTCCCATGCAGAGTGACAAAATTGATTTTGCCATTGATGACGATTCTCAAGTTGGGGTGTTCCCTGAAGGGAAAAGCTATTTCACCGCTTTTGCTCTACCTGCGAATGTCCAACGTATGCAGGTTGATTTAAGTAGCTGGATGAGAACAACTGGCGTTTTGGCACCTAAAGTTATCCTATTAAACTCAAATTTTGAAGCCGTAGAAGTGGTCGGCTTGGATGATTTTGAGGTTAAAATGGGTGGCATGTTTAGCCTGGCCAGTTACCAACATCGTTTTGAAATGGATCAGGCAACCACGCCGTATATGGTGGTTTACTCTCCGGAGGAGTATCGCAAAGGCGAAATACAGATCCCACACCCTGAGCGTATTCGAGCTGAAGAGCTTGGCCTAGGTAGACCAATGGTCACCGATCCTGTGATCCAGCATCAGAAGTTTGGTTCTTTAGAATTAGATCTTAAACCGTTAACTCTACGTTCTTACAGTGCGGCTGAAATTGCTGCCACCGCTTCTGCACCTGCTGCGGTTGTTGCAGTAACATTGGTACCGGAAACCACTGTAAATAAAGCTGCAGACGTAAGCATGCAGCCGGAAACGGAAGCTTTTTATAACACGCAAATTAAAGCGGCTGTAGAGAAAAATGACATGCACAAAGCACTTCAGCTGTTAGAAGAAGCGAAGCGTGCTGGTTCAAGCTCAGCAGAATCAACTTTTGTTGAATTAATTAAAAAGTGATTCTTACAATGTAGAGTAAGGTCAGTACATGTCGTTGCCCGTATTACAAATCGTGATGATAAAACTTAAAGTAAAGAATGCAAGAAAGTCCCTGGGCGGTTTTTTAAAGCCGCTCTTTTTTTTGTTTGCAGACGAAAAAAAGACCCTCTGAAAAGAGGGCCCATCCCGAACAGTTCTAATCTATATCTCCCCTCTATTAACGCGCTTAACTAATTATTTTTGATTACTATGAGGTGAAACCCCATCATTACTACTTGTAAAATAAGGGGTGCACCAGCCACGATCTTCTATATACCAAGAGCAGTGTTCAGATGCGATTGCAATGTTGGCAAAGAATAAACTAGTGGCTAAGAGTAAAGCTTTCAACTTCATCATTTTTCTCCTCGAAGACGTCTGAGATGCGTTAATAGAAAACGTTATTATTGATGTTCTCTTTCATCAAAGACATCTTGATTATAGCAGTTAACTGTTTTTAAGGTTATATCCTACAAAATGTGCTCCGTTTCACAATGTTGATATTATGTATGGGGGGCGTAGTCATGGGGGAGGATGTTCATTAACCTTAAGCACAGGACAATGAGTAAATACTCACAAATGGATAGTTGATTATGAAATGCATACTGAAAACTCTGACGGTTTGTACTCTTACCTCTCTAATGGCCTTCCCTTTTTCGGCATCTGCAATGCAAGAAGGTGAAATTCTTATCTGGATCAATGGTGATAAAAGCTATGAAGGTTTAGCTGAAATTGGCCGACAGTTTGAAGCAGATACCGGAGTGAAAGTGAATGTTCAGCATCCTGATTCTCTTGAAGCTAAATATCAACAAGTTGCGGCCACTGGTGGTGGTCCTGATATTATTTTTTGGGCTCATGACCGTTTTGGTGGTTATGCGAAAACAGGCGTATTAGCTGAAATTAACCCAGGTAAAGAGTTTAAAAATAAGCTCGTTGATTTTAGTTGGGATGCGGTGACTTATGAAGGTAAGTTAGTGGGTTATCCGGTTGCAATAGAAACACCCTCATTAATTTATAACAAAGATTTATTACCTGAACCGCCACGTACTTGGGAAGAAGTTGCTGCTATTGACAAGAAAATGCGTAGCGAAGGTAAGAAGGCCATTATGTGGGATGTGAAGAATGCTTACTTCACATGGCCACTGATTTCGGCTAACGGTGGCTATGCCTTTAAGAAAACAGACTCGGGTTTTGACGGCAAACAAATTGGAGTGAACAGTAAAGCAGGTATTGAAGGTCTGCAGTTCTTAGTTGATTTAGTCAAGAACGATGTGATTTCTCCGGACATGGATTATGCCGTTTCAGAAGGTGAATTTAATAGAGGCCGTGTGGCGATGACCATTAATGGCCCGTGGTCGTGGGCCAACATCGAAAAATCAAAAATCAATTATGGCGTAGCGGTACTACCAACCTTAAAAGGTGGCGCATCGAACCCATTCGTCGGGGTGCTCAGTGCGGGTATTAACGCGGCAAGTCCAAATAAAGACCTCTCCGTTGAGTTTCTAGAAAATTACGTGATCACAGATAATGGTCTCAAAACGATGAATGATGATAAGCCTTTGGGTGCTGTTACATTGAAGTCGTTTCAGCAAGTACTTGCTAAAGATAGCCGTATTGCTGCCACAATGATCAATGCAGAGAATGGCGAAATCATGCCAAATATCCCAGAAATGACGGCGTATTGGTTTGCTGAAGGTGCGGCGATTGAGAACGCAATACTGGGCCGTCAGACAGTGAAAGAAGCGTTAGATACAGCGGCAAAACAACTTAATTAACGTTGATTTAATTAGTAATAATACATTGTGTTAGTCGTATCACGTTTTATAACTTACCCAATAGCACGAATATCAAAGACATCATTGAGATAGATAACGTTTATCTATGTGATATGCATTTTACTATTTTAAGACACTTCATCCCTATTTAAGGAAAAATTTAACGATGAAAAAAATATCATTAGCCGTCTCCGCAGCACTATTATTCGCAAGTAATACTATGGCCGCAGACAATATTGTTGTCGGTGTAGAAAAAAGCTATGTACCTTATTTCAACGAACTAGCGAAGGAATTTAACAAGGGTAAAGACTTCAAAGTTAACGTTGAAGCAGCGAGTATGTTTGACTTACTTAGCGCATTGCCAACTCAAAAAGGCAACATTGCTGATGTTTTTATGATCCCTAATGACCGTATTGGTGAATTAGCCGATCAATATTTAATTACCTCGACCAATTTTACGAATACTGGTTTTACCGATGCGGCTACTAATGCGGCCACTTATAACGGTCAGACGTATATGGTACCGATGTCTACGGATACCACTCTGTTTCTTTATAACAAAGACATGGTTAAAGAAGTACCTAACACACTGAAAGAAATACCTGCCTCTGATTGGGCTGCAAAATTTACTGACTTCTATTTTACTGGTGGCCTCTTTATGAGTAACGGTGGTTACATATTTAAAGACAACAATCCGCAAGATATCGGTTTAAATACAGCTGGTTCAATTAAAGCTGGATTGGCTGCTCAAGGGTTATATCACAGTGGCGTTAGTCATTGGACACTGATGCAAGATGACACTGTGGCTAACGACATCATGATGAAGTATTTCATGGAAGGTAAATTGAAAGCGATAGTCCACGGACCTTGGGCAATTGCGGATATTGAAAAAGCCGGTATTAATGTTGGTGCTGCACCAATTCCTAGCTGGGATGGCAGCTATCCGTATAAAGCCTTAACAGGCACAAAAGGGATGGCAGTTAATGGCTATAGCGATAATAAAGAAGGGGCTAGAGCCTTTATTAAATTTGTCGCGACGCCTGAAAATGCCCTTAAATGGTATGAAATGACGCGTGAAGTTTCACCTAGTTTGTCTGTGAATTATGTCGAAGGATCATTGCACAAAGCTATTTTCGATGCGACAAACATCGGTCAGCCTATGCCTAATATTTCTGAGTTTATGAAAGTATGGGGACCGATGAAAACGGCATTGGCTCAAATAGCACAAGGACAAAATGTGAAAGCAGCATTGGATGCAGCTGTTGATACTATCGAAATAGACATTGAAGATATGTAATCGACATTGATCTCCTTTTTCTATTCAACTGCACGGTGGCTAATAACATGAGGCATCGTGCAACACAAAACGTGACGTATCTACACAACATTAATAAATAAGTAGGTTATTTACATGAGTCAACAATTTATTTTCTGGCTCTCTATGGTTATTCCTGGCAGTGGGCATCTCTTACTGCATCGGATGAGAGAAGCGCTATTTGGGCTTTCGATATTGGCTTTAGAGATATTGGTTTTTATTCAATTTACCCTTCCAAATTTTCGCCTGTTAGCTGTCGAGCAACCGAATGGAAAAATCACAATTGGTGCAGAGCGCTTTATTGATGATTCCTTTCTTATCATGGTTGGTTCAACCGTTGGTGCCATGATGTTTTTGGTTTTTTTTGCCCTTCACTATGCATTTGCTCGTGATGCTAAAGATGTCAAACGTCAAATAGATGAAACAGGATCTGCTATTACGTTTACCGAAAAAGTGCGCGGTCTATCGCATGAAATCGTTCCAAATTTAATTACAGCACCTAAATTTATTTTACTGTTTGTTTTTGCTTTATTACCGGCGATTGTTTCTATTGTCGTTGCATTCACCAACTACAAACGGCCTGTGCTTCCGCCCGCATTTTTAATTGAGTGGAGGGGATTCAGCAACTTCGAACGTTTATTTACCAACGAGCGCACCGCTGCTGCATTTCAAGAAACACTGAGTTGGACGTTAACATGGACATTTTGTGCCTCTGCACTCACCATCGTTTTAGGTACTATTCTGGCTGTTGTCGCGAATAATAAAGGCATTCGAGGACAGAAATTCTTCCGTACAGTGTATATCTTACCTTGGGCTGTTCCGGCATTTTTAACAATTTTGGTATTTCAGCTTTTCTTCTCCAAAATTGGTGGAATGAATACCATGGTTATCCCTTTTTTCACGGGGAGTGAATATGATGTCAGCACTGCTATTGGCTTCTTTCTTGATGCTGATCTGGCAAAGGTAACCATTATTTTAATACAAGCTTGGCTTGGGTTCCCTTACGTTTTTATTTTGGTTACTGGCGTATTACAAACGATTCCAGATGATCTCTATGAAGCTAGCGCGATTGATGGCGGTAACGCATGGTCAAATTTCTTCGATATTACCTTACCATTGATTTTAATCAGTGTTGCCCCGGTCTTTATTACCCAATTTACCTTCAATTTCAATAACGTCACGATTGTCTACATGCTAGGTGAAGCGACAGTACAGACGGTGGGCTCGATCTACAAACCACTTGATACTATTTCATCTCTGGGTTTCCGTTTAATGATGGATGCTAAATATAACGAAGCGGCTGTGTACACATTGATAACCAGTACGATTGTCGGTGCTGTCGTACTTTATTCATGGCTTAAAGCTGGTGCCTTTAAAAATGAGGAAGTGATGTAATGGATAGTGCAATAAGTCTAAATCGCACAGTCAAAGTAAAGCGATTAAATCATAATATTATCACTAGAAATATGGGGCTAATTTTTAGTTATGCATTTCTTATTTCGATGGTCATCGTGATTCTTTATCCTATATTGATCACGCTAATGAGTGCGTTTAATGTGAGTAATTCACTTTATTCAACCTCATTCTTTCCTGAAAACTTCAGTTTAACGGATAACTTTGTTCAACTGTTTACTCAAACCCCTTATTTAAGTTGGTACCGAAATACCTTTCTCGTGTCGGTGATAACTATGGTGCTCTCTACTGTGATTGTGACGATCTCGGGGTTTGTTTACTCTCGTTATCGTTATAAATCACGAAAAAGTGCTTTGATGTCCCTGTTAATTATTCAAATTATCCCATCAGGTAGTGGTTTGATCGCATTGTATGCCATTGCCAACTCTATCGGTATATACAGCTCTGATCATGCCACGCTTTATACGTATATCTTTATGATCCTCATCTATACCACTGGGGGGACAACAATGAATACGATTTTAATGAAGGGTTATTATGACTCCATTCCTCGTGCGTTAGACGAGTCAGCAAAAATTGATGGCGCTACGCAAATGCAAATTTTCACCGAGATACTGCTACCGCTAGTGAAACCGATGATCATGGTTATCGCTATCTTCTGCTTCTTAGGTCCTATTGGCGACATTATTATGCCTAAGTTCCTTATTGCAAGCATGAGTGCAGAAGCAAAAACCCTTGCTGTAGGGTTAATGGGTCTCATCAATAATATTAAAGAGTCTAGCTATAACGTATTCGCTGCAGGGGCTGTCTTAGCGGCAATTCCTCCTGTTGTTGTGTTCTATAAATTTCAAGATTATATCGTAGGCGGCTTAACGTCTGGTGGAGTAAAGGGATAATGAGCAAAATTTCACTAAAAAACATCAATAAAAAATACCCTAATTCAGATACTTACTCTGTGCGTAACTTCAATCTAGATATTGAAGAAGGGGAGTTTATTGTGCTTGTAGGCCCATCTGGTTGTGGTAAGTCTACCACGCTTCGGATGATTGCAGGGTTAGAAGACATTACTGAGGGCGAGTTCATCATTGATGGCGAAGTCGTCAATAATGTGAGTTCAAAAGACCGCGATATTGCGATGGTTTTCCAAAGCTATGCGCTCTATCCACATATGTCGGTAAGAGACAATATTGGTTATGGTTTAAAGCTTCGTAGTTACCCTGCGAATGAGATTAAAGATCATGTAGATAATATTTCTAAAGATCTTTTCTTAACGGATTACCTTGAGCGTAAACCAAAAGAACTTTCTGGTGGTCAACGTCAGCGTGTCGCGTTAGGTCGTGCGATGGTTCGTACCCCACAATTATATCTGATGGATGAACCTCTCAGTAATCTGGATGCCAAATTACGTACCACGACTCGAACTGAAATCGCTCGTATGCACAGAAATAAGGGGGCGATCACCGTTTACGTTACCCATGACCAGGTTGAAGCAATGACCATGGCCGATCGCATCGTATTAATGTCTATGGGCGAGGTACAGCAAATTGGATCACCAAAAGAGTTATTCACCAATCCTAAAAATTGTTTTGTGGCCACTTTCATGGGTATGCCCTCGATGAACCTTATCGAAGGTACTTACGACGATGGTCAATTTAGTTGTCATTCTTTCACTATTTCGGTGAGCGAAAGTGATAAAAAGATTTTGGACCAGGCTGGATACAAGGGTAAATCACTCCGTTTAGGCGTACGTTCCAGTGCGATTAGATCTGGTAAGAAATATAAAGAAGCCTTTCCTGATTGTTGTTTTGAAGCCACCGCAATGAACAGTGAATACCTTGGCGATGCCATCAATATCTTTTTCAATGCAGCCCCATTCAATCTGTTTGTTGGCACACTAGGTACTGGAGAACCGGATGTAGAAATTGATGAGAAAATCACCTTAGTTATCGACAATACCAAGCTTCACTTTTTTGATAGTGAGACGGAAGAGTCAATTAAGTATTCACTAAAATCAGCTGAATCCAGTAAGTAAGTAGCTCATTGCACTCTTAATGTAAGAGTGCAATGAATACCAATACATTCAACATAATCGGTATATCGACTCTTTTTAATCAACGATTTAATCACTTTACCTTAAAGCAATAAGAGCATGTAATGAAAAAGAGCAATAGTTTAAATTTTCGCGGCCAACTTCAACGCATTCACGACTATATGTTTCATATTGCCGTCGCAATCGTCATTTTTATCTTGGGTTTTGTTATTGCGTATAGCAGCCTTCCCAAGCCATATTTTGAATTCACCACGTTTAGTGAGCAACAGAGACAATTTAAGCTCTGTGTAGATAATGATGACCTCTTCTTGTCTGCTTATCGCTTTGAAGACACTTATTTGACCCTTTCATTAGAAGCTATTCACACACAGTACAAAGCACTGCGTGATCAGATCCCAAGTGATTGCGGTTCATTTCATGTTGAAAGCAGTTATGAACAACTTCAAGAAATGGCTCTGCCTGTATTAGCAGAGGCTCAACGTTTTTATGGCAGTAAAGAAGTAAAAGCAGTGAATGTCGTTTACACCACGCCGTCTCAATACAATGCACTGCTTAAACAACCACAATCTTATCTATTTTTTATCTCAGATAAAGAACAAGAACGCATTGTTGCGATTAAAGTGTCGCCGACAAAAGACGCCCTGCAGATAACTCCACTTTGGGGATATGAGGAAAGCAAAGATCTCGCTTATACGCAAGGTGAGGTACAAAAGTTATTACTCGTTTATAACGAAATTAAAAATTAAGCATAAACTATCTCGCTTATTTAACCTCTCGATCATGTTGGTCACAAGGTTCAAATTCAGAGTCAACATTTGATTATTTAATGATAAGGTTCACATGAAAATATCTCTTTCAAAAGCAAATTTTCGCGACATGAGTCGCCTGGAAGAATCTAACTATCTTCTAACTAATGGCCTTGGTGGTTATTCTGCATTAACCCTCGCAGGGTCTTGCAGCCGAAGTGATCATGCGTTGTTTATGGGCAGTCTTGTTGCGCCTAACAACCGTTTTTGTTTTGTCCGTCATTTGGATGATCGTATTACGCTATCTAACGATGAGTGCCATCCTTTATCTTCACAAGCAAAAGTGAATGACTATGAGACGGTTGATTCAACCCTGCTGTTTGATAATTTCAGCCAAACTTATTTGCCTAAATTTACTTATAGAATCAATGGTATTGAGATAACTAAGACCATAGTGATGGCGCAAGGAGTGAATCGTCTTGCTGTTGAATATCGAGTATTTAATCCATTAAAACAAATGTTTACACTGAACGTGACGCCAAAGTACCACTTTTGTGCTAAAGGCGAGAGTCTGTCAAAAGAGCAATCATTTGTTCATCAAGATGGATCCGTTAGCAGCAACGGACAACGTTTAGCATATCACCATAACGGGTTAGACCATGTGTTTGAAATACCGCGTTATGAATCAGGTCTCTATTTCTCCTATGATGCGCGTGATGGACGTTCAGCGAGCGATGCGCAAACAGCGCTTCACACTATTACATTTAGTGGTAAAGAGACGGAAGAACATTTTTATATCATCTTTTCAGCCGTAGAAGATCGTGCCACATGCCAACCCGCACAATCAGTTACAGCCATGATTACCACAGAGGTTGAACGCCAAAAAGCTTACATTGCTCAATCCGGCCTTAATAGCACATTTTCACAGCAATTGGTTCGAGCCAGTGAGCAATTTGTGGTTACGCGTGATTCCACCGAATCTAAATCGATCATTGCAGGTTATCCTTTCTTTTCTGATTGGGGTCGAGACACCATGATTGCTCTTTGGGGATGTAACTTATCAACCAATCAATTTGAAGATGCCAAGCAAATTTTCCGTACCTTTATTCGTTACGAACAACGCGGTATTTTACCTAACCTCTTCCCTGAAGCAGGGGTTGCGCCAATGTATAACACCATAGATGCATCACTGTTGTTTATTGTGAGCCTCTATGAATATTATCAGTCAAGTGGAGATCTCGATTTTATTCGAGATGAAGCGTATGACTGCATGACTAACATCTATCAACATTATTGTGAAGGCACTGATTTTGAGATTAAGATGTTGGAAAATGGTCTAATTAGTGGCGGTAGTGGCTTTGATCAACTGACATGGATGGACATTCGCTATGGTGACATTGTACCAACACCAAGACACGGTTGTGCTGTAGAAATTAACGCCCTTTGGTTTAATGCCCTTTCTATTTTAGACTTCTTCAATCAAAAGTTGAACACGTTAATACCAGAGTTACCAGCACTTATAGATCAAGTTAAAACTACTTTTAACGAGGAGTTCTACAACGACGCAGGTTACTTAAATGATTGGGTCAAAGACGGAGAAGTTAACAAGCAAATTCGTCCAAACCAAGCTTATGCTGTTGGTCTTCCTTTCCCAATATTAAGTCCCAAAAGAGCCCGTTCTGTCATTCTCACTGTGTATAAAGAGTTGTATACGCCACTAGGATTACGATCTCTTGCTATGAGTGACCCCGAATTTAAACGTGTATGCACAGGTTCTCATTTTGACCGTGATATGGCGTATCACCAAGGGACTGTATGGGGCTTTATGATAGGTCAGTTCTTAATGGGGATTCTGCGTCAGTTCCCGCAAGATAAAGATTTGCTCCGTATTGTGGAGCAATTTATTGAACACAATCAAGATGGGCTTTACGAAGGCTGTATTGGGCAATTGGCCGAGATATATGATGGCTATTCACCCAATCAATCACGCGGCTGTTTTGCACAAGCTTGGAGCGTTAGCGAAGTCTTACGTGTCGTGAAATGTTACGAAGAGACGAATCAAAAATAGTCTTTCACAATAAAACGAATTCATCTGAACTCGGAATAAAAGGTTAGCGATAATTCCGAGTTCCGTTTCAATTATAAATGGTATTTAATATGATTACTAAAGCTGCAATTTATCATCGATCTCATTCTAACTACTCTTACGCAATTGATCCGAAGACGCTTCACCTGCGTATTCGTACCGCAAAAGGCGAAGTCAATAATGTTACTTTACGTATTGGCGACCCTTTTGATTGGTCGCAAGGCGGTGGCGGCGGAAATCTGAATGCCGACGATGCCAGTGGTTGGACTGGTGGTGAAAACATCGAGATGGAAAAAGAGTGTGATACCGACTTGTTTGACTATTGGTTCTGCGAAGCTCGTCCGCAGTTTTATCGGGCACGTTATGCCTTTATTCTTGAAGGCCAGGGTGACGAACGATTACTTGTGGGCGAAAAGCAAATAATGTCAATTTCAAACGACGCTAACGATCCTATTCTTTCTGAATTAGTTAACTTTTATTGCTTCCCTTACCTTAATGCGACCGATGTATTCAGTCCGCCAAGTTGGGTAAAAGAAACGGTT
Organism: Moritella sp. Urea-trap-13; assembly: GCF_002836355.1. Classification (NCBI taxonomy): domain Bacteria; kingdom Pseudomonadati; phylum Pseudomonadota; class Gammaproteobacteria; order Alteromonadales; family Moritellaceae; genus Moritella; species Moritella sp. Urea-trap-13. The sequence continues at coordinate 85,330 of NZ_PJCA01000001.1, read as the reverse complement.
TGGTATCAAATATTCCCTGAACGTTTTGCTAACGGGAATCCGTTGATATCACCTGAAGGCGTGCTGCCATGGGGTTCACAAAACCCGACTCGTAATAGTTTTTTTGGTGGTGATTTACAAGGCGTCATTGATCATTTCGATTACCTAGAAGATCTCGGCATTACGGGGGTTTATTTCACCCCTATCACTCAAGGCGAGACTAATCATAAATACGATACGACAGATTATTTTAAAGTGGATCCTTCTTTTGGTGATGATGACACCGTAAAAGCACTGGTTGAAGAAGCGCATAAACGCGGCATGAAAGTGATGTTTGATGCTGTATTTAATCACATAGGCGCAAACTCAACACAGTGGCAAGATGTACTGAAAAACGGGGAAGATTCAAAATATGTAGATTGGTTTTATATTGATAAATTTCCCCTTATTGATGAATCAAAACGTGATTGTCATAGTAAAGAAAAACTTAACTACCGCGCATTTTCTTTTGCAGAAAAAATGCCTAAACTTAACACTGAAAATCCAGATGTCATTGAGTACCTTCTTGAGGTGGGACGTTATTGGGTGCGTAATTTTAATATTGATGCTTGGCGTTTAGATGTTGCGAACGAAGTAGACAAGCGTTTCTGGCGACGTTTCCGTGATGAATTAAAAGCCATTAATCCTGAAATTTATATTTTGGGCGAAGTGTGGCACGATTCAATGAACTGGCTTGGTGGTGATCAATTTGATGCGGTAATGAACTATCCTCTTACCGAAGCGATTTTAGGTTATTTTTCCAATGGCGCGTTAACCTCCAGCCAATTTAAATCGACAGTGAATGATGTGAACGTGAACTACCCTATTAACGTTAACGAAGTATCATTTTTGCTCTTGGATAGCCATGACACTCCCCGTATCATTGATAAATGTGCGGCTAACAAAAATAAGGTTAAATTGGCGTATCTATTCCAATTTACCCAAACCGGCTCACCTTGTATTTATTACGGCGGTGAAATTGGCTTAGATGGCGGAGCTGACCCACTCAACCGAAAATGTATGATTTGGGATGAAAGTAAACATGATCTCAATATGAAAAAACATATTAAGCAGATCATAAAATTACGCAATAACTATCCCGCGCTAAGAGCACATAAAATGACATGGCTAATGGCGGATGATGAACAGCAATGCATTATTTATCGCAAAGAAAGTGATGATGAGCACATTTTTATCGCCATAAATAACAGTGATAAACCATCAGAGCTGATACTTCCACCTGTTCTGTCTGGTTGTAATGTGATAGATATTTATAACGAAAATTCTTTTAAGTTAAAAGAAACCTTACTACTTCCTGCATTTGGCTTCGCCATGTATCAGAATGAGTAGCAACAAGTAGAAATAGAGAGAAAGTTGGTTGTGGAGATGCTTCGCATTGTTAGAACTGTTTAGTGCCGTTGTGCGCGCTATGTACAACTGGAACTGGAATATAAAAATATTGTTGAATTAGGTATGCAAGTTGAAGCTTGGTTCTAATCTCTCGCAAATAGCTTCTATGAGTTATACTTAAAATGCAAGATAGTTAAAGGGGAGCCATTTTTGTTTGCAGCAAAAACCCCGAATCATAAAGATGCCTAACAGTGAAAGCTGTTAGGTATTTTTTTGTATTAGCTAATGTTAATGGGGACGGTTCGCTGCTATTTGGACTTTGTAGCTTGACTTAACTTATCAAGAACATGCGCAATTTTTGTAATAACTTGATCGCAATCCGTGATGTTATGTCACTCTTTAAGATATGTAGTGTTGTTGTACGAAAGCCAGTTTTGATCTTGTTCATCTGTCCAGAATAGTACTTTTTGAGGAAGATCGATGGCAACGGTTTTGGAACACTGCATTAGTGGTGTTCCAACTTTAGGTTACCAAAAATAATGACCTCGGTTGCTGCAAGCTGAAGGTCAACATTAGCGGCATTCTCGCCGTGATTTATTCTGGAGAACAGAGTGAGGCCTTTTTTCTCCAATACCTTTAGTTAGTTTTTGTTTCATCAATTTAAGCCGCTAAGGGCTAATTTAGATGGCGCTCTAAAAACGCTTTTACAGCAATGATAGAAGCTTCAGCTGCACTTTGATCGTAGGCTATTGTATAACCTTCATATATTACTGGCGGGATCATGCTTGAGTCGTCAAATCCATGATATGCCTTATCAAATACCTGCAGTGATATGTGCTTGCTGTAACCACGATCCTGAGCATCTATATACGCATAACATCTTTTTACCGGAGTCCAGTCATCCGCCTTTCCTGACAGAATAAGCAGTGGTGATGCCGTTGTCTTAAGGCTGGAACTCTCACACCATGGATAATAAGACACGATAGCCTGAATCGGTTCTTCTGCTGCCTGCTCAGGTAAGTAATCTTGGGCGACATATAGCGCTGTCCATCCGCCATGTGAAAAACCGATCATGCCAATTTTTTGGGGACTAACAAAAGACTGTTTTCGAAGATATGCTGCTGCACCATAGATATCACACGCACGCGTTTCGGGTGAGACTTGGTTAGGGCTTTCACAAACAGTGGATACCCCCCGGGAAGAAAAACTATCGACAATCATTGCTACATAACCCCAGTTATTCAGCCGTTGCGCCCAGATATGGTGATTCGGTTCAACCCCAAAGCAACCATGAGCAATAATTACCGCAGGAAATGGACCGTCACCTTCCGGCTTCGAAACAAGACCACGAATAGATGTGGACCCTTGCTCATTAACTGGTGCTGTGTTGAAGGAAATCCAACTGGCAGAGGAGGCTGGTTCCGATACCATGACGAAAAACAACAAAATGGCGACAATTTCGGAAGAGTATTTGCAGCGACTCTTCACTGTTTTAATACAATTAAACATTAAGCCTCCAGTTTTTCATATCAATCCTAATACGCTTTATCGGCTTGATTCACACTATCTAAATATAGCCTATATGGTGAGAGCTAATGCCTTAATTCACTCAGTAACGTTTTTTCAGAAACGTGTATTACCCAGATCTTAATTTTTACTGGCTAGATTGTGTGGCAGCGTAGGAATACCAATATCCAACATCTCGCCAGCTTCTGGACTCGATTTTAAATCCGTGTATTTGCGTCATACTTAACAGATGGTGAAGGTTCAACTATGAGAATAAGTAAAGGCGATAGCGATTATTCTATCGGTATGCAAGTTGAAGCTTGGTTCTAATCTCTCGCAAATCGCTTCTATGAGTTACACTTAAAATGCAAGATAGTTAAAGGGGATCCATTTTTGTTTGCAGCAAAAACCCCGATTCATAAAGATACCTAACAGTGAACGCTATTAGGTATTTTTTTGTTCGGCTAAAAAGGACTCATTGACGTTATTGCTAGGTAACCATGTGCTAAGCGCCTTGCTGAGTGTCTCTGGAGAAATAGGTTTGGTGACATAATCATCCATACCCGCGGCAAGGCATTTTTCCCGATCGCCCTGCATCGCATTAGCGGTCATGGCAATAATAGGGACCTGATGGTTAGTCTGCGCAGATTGAGAACTGCGGATTAACGTTGCCGCCTCGTAGCCATCCATTATCGGCATCTGGCAATCCATAAACACCAAGTCGTAAGGCTTAGTTTCAAGCGCATGTACCGCTTCTTTACCGTTTGTGACGACATCAGCGAAAAAGCCTAATTTTTTAAGGATGCCCATCGCTACCAACTGATTAGTAAGGCTATCTTCGGCAAGCAGAATACGCATATTTTTACTCATTATTGACGGCATAGGGTGTTCGGTAACGGGTGTTTTTACTATTGCTAATTGCGCTGACGGCTTGGTAAACCGAGCGGTAAACCAGAACTCTGCGCCTTTACCTTCTTCACTGTTAATGCCAATTTCTCCGCCCATCAATTCGGATAATTGCTTCGATATAGAAAGTCCTAAACCTGTGCCTCCATATTGACGGGTAGTGGACGAGTCTACCTGAGTAAATTTATCAAACAGCAATGCTTGTCGATCGGCAGGGATACCAATGCCGGTATCTTTTATCGAAAATCGGATCTCCGTGTCATGCTCGGTTGCTGATAATAAGCTTGTAGATACCGTAACTTTACCTTGTGCGGTAAACTTAATCGCATTGCCCAACAGATTCGTTAATACCTGTCGTAAGCGTCCTGGATCGCCTTGGATAAATGTCGGTACCTCGGCGGCTATGTCGCAGCTAAACCCAAGTTTTTTATCTTTAACCTGCTGATAGTGAATAGTAATTAAATGGTTAAGCATTGCGTGCAAATTAAAATCGATGACTTCGAGATCAAGCTGACCCGCTTCAATTTTTGAAAAATCGAGAATATCGTTAATTAGGCTCAACAATGATTCTCCACTGGCGCGAGCGACCTGTGCATAATGCAGCTGATCATTTTTAAGTTGTGTGTCTAACAATAAACCGAGCATACCGATAACACCATTCATTGGCGTGCGGATCTCGTGGCTCATGTTGGCAAGAAACTCACTTTTGGCACAATTGGATTCCTCAGCCTTTTTCGCCAGTATGTTAGTGGTGGCGATATTCTCCAGCAGTTCTTTATTCATGTCGCTGATTGTATTGGCCATTACATTCGCGCGGTTCTTTTCATTACTTGCTTGCAGTGCCGATTGCATCGCTTCATTTTTACTGATTAACAGTGATTCTTGGCTATTTAAAATGTTATTGCGCATGATATTAAAATCTTGGGTTAACTGACCTATTTCGTCTTTTGAGACTGCCGGTAAATTAATGTCAAAGTTACCGTTAGCCAATTCCTTGGTAGCCAGTTTTAATTTTAATATCGGTACTTTTATTAATCGGTTTTGCATAAACAGCTCAATGCAGATAATTAACAGCATCATCAGGATTAAAAACATTTTCAGTTCCCAAACTCGTTGTGCGGTAAATTCGTGTTTTGCGGTCCAATCTATGTGCAGGACAAGGTAACCTATGGTTATATTTTCATTCACCAATGGATAATCAATGTGGATATGGTTGGCATGCTGTTCAGCCAGTATTGCTTTATTTGATGAAAATAGAGGGTACTTCTGTTTTTTATCGGCGTCGTATAATGTCAGATGAGCCCAATTCTGTTGATGTAGTTGTTTTTGATAATCTAATGATGAAAATAATGCTGAAAAATCATTGGTGATTAAATGTCTAATGACATCGTTTTCTATGGTTCTGATTTCATTATGCATTTGATCTCTAAAATCCGCCTGTGCATAATTAAATAGTTTCGGTACCCAATACCACTGAAACACACTGGTGAAAATATAAAAACCAACAATGACAGGAACCATTAATTTTAATGTAATGCTCATTTTGGTCCTTACTTCGGCTGGATATAAAATCTTTCCAGATTCATGTTTTTCAACGGTTCATAATCTGCCAACGTGGCGATGCTTATTTGTTGAATAGGAATGTCCAGCAGCAATGTTAATGTGGCATCCGTTGTTGCCATGTTTATTAACGCAGCGGTTACTTTTTCAATGTCGGCACTTAGAACGCGAGGGTGTGCAGCTATTGGGTGTGATGATACTGAGGTGGTTTTATGTATTACCCTTAGTGCTTGTTGATATTGTTTTTTTTGTTTTTTGAGGGTTTTGCCAATACCGCCACCGGCTTGGGTATCACCAAGCAATACATTTATATAGACCGAGTCATGGGTATTTACATAGACAGGCGTGGTCTGGATATTAAAAATATCATGTAATTCTTGGCGCATTTGTAATGATGCGCCGAGCGCATTGGGTGACGGGTAGGCGATTTTTTTCCCGTCCAGCTGTGCTACATTTTCTATTGGACTGTCTTTTTTAACGACCAATACGCCTTGTAATTTTTTCGAACTGTCTTTGACTAATGGTATATAACCCTGAAGCTGATTTCCCAATACAAAATGATAGGGGTTCATGTAGACAAAATCATAAACCCCGGCCATAAAATTTTTCTCGAATTCATTTATATTGGGTGCACCTTCCAACTTAAACTTGAGACTGGTTTCAACTGTTAATTGTTCAAGTATCGGTATCCAGATCGCGGTTAACTTTCGTGCTTCAAACTGCGGCACCACTCCCACGATGTAAATCTTTTCCTCGGCATACGCAAATGTTGAGAGGAATAACTTCCCACTAAACAAAGTGATAAGCAATAACCGTAATGTAAATGAGCACATGCTAAATTTCCTTTTATCGGCGGCATGCTCTTAATTGTAGCAATCGAAGTTATAATTACCTTTTATATTGAAAATAGATGTGAATATGCGCAGAGTAACAAGGCCTTAAGAGGTTAGTATGAAGTCCATCCTTGGAACGGCTACTTTAGATAACGGCTTGGGTCGATTTGAATTTTTCACGGGTGTTGTCGTAACACCAATTAAAAGTAATTGAATAAATTAAGAAAAACATGACCAGACCTAAATCAAGGATCAGCACTGTCATGAAGTCGAGTTGTAAAATCCACATTAATACGGGAACTGTAGCAAAAATTAACCCAACCTCAAATCCAATGCCATGACCTATACGCATCATTAATTTACGCGATAAACGATCGGCACCAAATATGTTGTCAAAACCAAGATTGTAGACATAATTCCACACCATTGCGATTAAGGACAAGGTGATAGCCACTCCACCTACTGTTGTAGCGTCTTGTTGGGTGAATATTTTAGAGGCGATAAGCAGTATCGCTAAAGCAATAATTTCAAATAGTAGACTGTGTAAAATGCGTTCTTTTGTAGACATAATATATTTCCGTTTAAGTATTGATACAGCCCCATTCTATCTCCATGTATGATTATATCTAGTCAGTTACCATCGGTTTTAGTGATAGTATGTATAATATTGAGCAATTAAGAATGTTTGTGATGGCTGCGGAATTAGGCTCTTTTTCGGCCTGTGCGAGGCGATTAGGAAAAGTGCAATCAGCGGTGAGCCAAGGAATATCCAACTTAGAAGTCGATTTAAATGTGCAGCTATTCGACCGCACAACCCGTAAACCAGGATTGACCAAAGAGGGCCTGCATTTACTCACGTTTGCGGATGCTATTTTGCAGCAAATGTATGAATTGGAAAGTGCATCTAAAGCATTGAACAATAAAGAAGAAATAAACCTTAGATTAGTGCTTGATGATGGCCTTCAGTTAGACAGTTTTTATGCCATGATTGATCAGTTTTCACTGCAATTTCCGCTTACGTCACTAGAAGTGTTTTTTGCTGCTAGCGCTGATATTGTGGGTTTAGTAAATGAAGGTCAGGCTGATATCGGATTGATGTATACCGACATGTTATTCGAGAAAGACGTCAATATTTGTTATATCGGTAATGTGTCGTTTGTTGCCGTGGTGTCCCCTGAACATCCTTTAGCTGCGCTAACAACTGTGACCGCAGCGCAACTCATACCGCATCGCCAGCTGATGTTGAAAGGATTAGATAATAATCAATTAGGGTACTTACAGCCTTTATCTACGTTAGTTTGGTGGGGCAATAACCATAGTATGTTGCGTAATTATGTCGATAAAGGTATTGGTTGGTGTTTCTTACCCCAGCACTTGGTGAATAAAGATATTGTGTCAGGTAAGCTGAATGCCTTAACGCTGAGTTTTGACCATAAGCCCTGGTCTGTGCCAGTTAACCTAATAACCCCTAAAAATCGCAGTATGGGACCAGCTTGTTCATGGCTTTCTCAACAATTAACCTCGTTACTGGACTAATTTACTGCGCCATCTTATAAGACAGTGTATTAGTAGGGTGGTGATGAAGGCACAATGATGGGATCTAGACAAGGAAACTCATTTTTTTGCAGATGAAAGCCCCTAATATTAATAATGCCTAACAGCGAAAACGGCTAGGCATTTTGTTGTTATTTCTATTTATATATAGATAAATAAATGTGCAGCGTTAGCCTAAAGAGACGCCCCATGAATCACACCAACCGCCATATTGTTCGACTTTGCTTGTTAGCGTTTTCTGGGTGTTTACAATGAATTCATGCTCTATTTTACTCGTCAAATAAATCTGAACATAACCTAATAAGTCGCCATTCTCTATATCCATTTCATTTGGATCTACGAATTCACAATTAGGGTACAGATTTACGATTGCTGCTTTATCATTATCATTAAGAGGCCAATGTTTAAAATCTATATTGAATTCCACCTCAGTTTCATTTTCGAAATTAAAGCCATTTTCTTCAAGACTGCGCATCACATCGCCGTCAATATCATTTGGAAAGTTCATCGAATTCCTTATTTGCGCATAAATTTGAATAGTAGGACGTCTCGATTTACCAAATCCATTTACCATGGCAAAAAGCAATTAACCAATGGATCCATAAAATTATATTATGAATGGATTGATTGCCGATTTCTGGGAAATCGTGCCGTCCGGTAAAATATGTTTTAGTCTTGTAAGTTAGCAATGATACTAGCTACTAATTAAGTATATGGATATTAATTTTAGTCACAAGATAAACCTGATTGTTTGTTGATAAACCGTGACAGTGTTTACCAAAACACCGATGACACTGTATAAAATATGAGTGAGTCGAAATACTAATAAGAGAGGGTAATATCGAGTTAGCTAGGCTCGCTAACTCGTTGGTTGATGATGAACAGCCCATAACGATATGGGCTGTTCATATGTAATTAACGGTACAATTAACAGCGTAATTAACTCGTCGTTTCTTTATGCAAACGCTGACAAGCTTGGCCGTCTTTGTGGAACAAGTGGCAACGGTGCGCTGGAATACCAATATCTAACTTCTCGCCAGCTTCAATTGATAGCGTATCGGCAACGCGATAAATCACATCTTCATCACTGCCTTCAATGTGTAAATAAACTTGGGTTTCATTACCCAGTTTTTCTACCACAATGGTTTCACCGGCAATCACGATATCAGCTTGTTCGACTGGGACTAAATGTTCAGGACGAATACCGAGCGTCATTTCGTCACCCGCATTAACGGTTTTACCATCTACAGGGATCCAAAGACTCTGGCAATTAGGTAACAATACTTCCACCCGTTCGGCCTCTGTGGCTTGAATATGCACGTTAATGAAGTTCATTTTTGGTGAGCCAATAAAACCAGCGACAAAAATATTTTTAGGATAATGATAAATATCCAGTGGTGCTCCAACTTGCGCGACATCACCGCCATCGAGTACTACTATTTTATCGGCCATGGTCATTGCTTCCACTTGATCATGGGTCACGTAGATCATAGTGCAGCCCAACTGCTTATGTAGCTTGGCTAATTCAATACGCATTTTTACGCGTAATGCCGCATCTAGATTTGATAACGGTTCATCTAATAAAAACACTTCTGGTTGCGATACCAAAGTACGACCAATTGCCACACGTTGACGCTGACCACCGGATAATGATTTCGGTTTACGATCAAGCAGGGGAGTTAGTTGTAGAATATCCGCGGCATGTGCCACGCGCTCTTTAATTAACTGTTTATCTGCTTTTGCTAATTTTAAACCAAACGACATGTTATCGGTTAAATCTAAGTGTGGGTAAAGCGCATAAGATTGGAACACCATACCGACACCACGTTTAGATGGTTCGACATCGTTCATGCGTTTGCCGCCAATAAATAAATCACCAGAGGTTATATCTTCAAGGCCTGCAATACAACGTAACAGGGTTGACTTACCGCAACCTGACGGACCAACGAAAACGACAAATTCACCATCATTTATTTCGAGGTCTACGTTTTTAGAAATCAGTACATCATCATAGGCTTTACATACATTATTTAACGTGACAGTTGCCATCTCGCGAGTCCTTTTTTATTACTAATTAGAATATCTTACACAGCATTCTTCGATGTTGATAGTGTGTTTTATATGACCTTGAGCTACATCATCCTTGGCAAAAACTTTTAGGGTGGAGAAGATAGGAGGAGTGCATAGATCACATTTTATTTACGGTTGCTTCATTATCACTCTAAATAGGTACTTTGTTGCAAATTAATGTGCGAGCCATCGCATTTTTATCGCCTTTACTGACGAACTCAGTAAAATTAATCGTTCAAGTTCACGCTTTTGGATCTGCAGGGTCTAGGCGTAGGTAAAAGGATGATGTTAGCAGTGGACTTTTGTATGACTATACCATCCAACGCAGACAACTTGTCTGGTAAGCATGAAAGCTAATTTAATAAGGATATAAGTGATGAGAAAAACCTTAACGGCGGTTGCACTATTAACTGCAATGAACTCTTTTTCTGCCTTTGCTGCTATTGAAGAAGGGCAGTTAACGATTTGGATTAACGGTGATAAAGGTTACAACGGTCTTGCTGAAGTAGGTAAACAGTTTGAAGCTGATACCGGTATTAAGGTAACTGTTTCGCATCCTGATGGCTTACAAGACAAGTTCCCACAAGTCGCTTCTACTGGCGATGGTCCTGATATCATTTTTTGGGCTCATGACCGTTTTGGTGGTTATGCGCAAGCGGGTTTATTAGCTGAAATCAAACCGTCACAAGAATTTAAAGACAGCTTGATTGATTTTACTTGGGATGCGGTAAAATATGAGGGTAAATATATTGGTTACCCTGTAGCTGTTGAGTCACTGTCACTTATTTATAATAAAGATCTAGTTGCAACGCCTCCTAAAAACTGGGAAGACGTAGCGGCACTTGATAAGCAGCTTAAAACCAAGGGTAAATCTGCAATCATGTGGAACCTAAAAGAACCGTACTTTACCTGGCCACTGATGGCTGCTGACGGCGGTTACGCATTTAAAGTAAATGCTACTGGTTACGATGTGAAAGATGTCGGAATTAATAATAAAGGCGTGAAAAACAGCATGCAATTGATCACTACACTGATTAAGAATGATGTTATCTCACCAGACATGGACTACTCAGTATCTGAATCAGAGTTTAACAAAGGTAATGTTGCCATGACCATCAATGGTCCTTGGGCATGGGGTAACGTAGAAAAATCTGGCATTAATTATGGCGTTGCTGAACTACCTAAATTAAACGGCAGTCCTTCTAAGCCTTTCGTTGGTGTACTTACTGCTGGTATTAGTACTGCGTCGCCAAACAAAGATCTAGCTGTTGAGTTCCTTGAAAACTACTTGATGACGAATGAAGGTCTGAAACAAGTGAACAAGGATAAACCTCTGGGTGCTGTATCGCTTAAATCGTACCAAAAAGAATTAGAAGGTGATGTTCGTATTGCTGCGACCATGAAAAATGCGATGAATGGTGAAATTATGCCAAACATCCCGAAAATGACAGCGTTTTGGGGCGCAACCAGCAATGCCATTGTTAATATTGTTGATGGTCGTCAATCGATTGATGCCGCATTAAGTGATGCAGAAAAACAGATGACTAAATAAGTTTTTAAATCATCTTTGTGTTAATACTCTCTGTTTAGTACTTTCTATTTTAGTAATCGGAAGTGCTGAGATAAGAGGAGGGGTTATCTCTCCTCTTGCTGTTTATTAGGTAGGTTCTTCCATGCAGACTGTTAAAGTATCAGAAATTCTGGGTGATGATCCAGAATCGGAACTGACTTCAGAACAAGTCGATTCATCATTAAATTATTCGCGTTTTACTAAGTGGTTTACTCTTACCCTTATCGGTTTAGTCAATGGCTATGCGGCCGTTATCATGTATGCACGCGGTGAAACATCGTTTGCCGTGTTAACGCTTGTTTTAACGCTGTTAGGGCTATTTATTTTTGGCAGTAAGAAAACTTACGCCCACCGTTATATTTTCCCTGGTATCGCCGGGATGATCTTGTTTATCATTTTTCCCTTAGTTTACACCGTTGGGATCGCCTTCACTAATTACAGTGCCAAGAATCAATTGTCGTTTGAACGGGTACAATCAGTGTTGTTAGACCGCACCTATCAAAGTGGTGGGAGTTACAAATTTGATCTGTATCGAAGCGAAGACGGTTATCGTTTAGCCGTACAAGACGGCGATCAGCTGTTAGTCACAGAGACGGTTGATCTGAATAAACTAGCGGTACAACGTTTTGAGCTCAACCCTATAGATGCAGTCGTGGGTACTAAAGCGAAAATAAAAGAGATTGTCAGTTACCGTGCTGCCCTGAGTTCCGTTGATCTAGTTCTGCCGAACGGGAATGAGATCCGCATGAGTGGGTTACGTAAGTTTGCTGCAGTGCAACCGCTGTACACAGTGGAAAATGACGGAACTACCTTGGTTAACAATAAGAGCCAGGAGATCTTGATCCCGAATATGGAAACCGGTTTTTATCAGACCATCGATAGTGCGGGTAACTATATTGGCGATCCGGTATCACCGGGCTTCAGTGTGGTAGTGGGTACAGCTAACTTCGAACGAATTTGGAATGATGACGGCATCAAAGAACCGTTTGTCAGTATCTTTATCTGGACAGTGATCTTTTCAGTCTTGTCGGTGGGAATAAGCTTAATTATCGGTCTAGTGCTGGCTAGTATAGTGCAATGGGAAGCGTTGCGTGGACGTGCTGTTTATCGCATGTTACTGATCTTACCGTATGCGGTACCTTCATTTATCTCTATTTTGATTTTTAAAGGTTTGTTCAACCAAAGTTTTGGTGAAATAAACTTAGTGTTGGATGCGTTATTTGGTATTTCACCGACCTGGTTCTCAGATCCGTTGTCAGCGAAACTCATGGTATTGATTGTCAATATCTGGCTCGGTTTCCCTTACATGATGATCCTGTGTATGGGCATGTTAAAAGGTATTCCGGATGATTTGTATGAAGCATCGGCGCTAGATGGTGCTGGCCCGCTGCAAAACTTTAAGAATATCACGCTGCCAATGATGCTGAAGCCGTTAGCCCCTTTGATGATTGCCAGTTTTGCTTTCAACTTTAATAACTTCGTGATGATCCAATTATTAACCCAAGGTGGGCCAAACATGATTGGTACCAGTGAACCTGCCGGTTATACGGATCTGTTAGTCAGTTATACCTACCGTATCGCCTTTGAAGGCGGTGGTGGTCAGGACTTCGGTTTAGCTAGCGCAATTACCACGCTTATTTTCTTATTGGTCGGTGGTCTCGCATTATTTAATCTTCGTTTCGCCAAGCTGTCAGAAAAATAACCAGCGTAAAGTAAGGAGCCATATTATGGCAATGGTACAAGGTAACTCATTAAAATATCGGGTGTGGGCTGCACATTTCGCACTTATCGCGCTGCTGGTGGTCATTCTATTTCCGTTGGTCATGGTTATCGCAATCTCATTTCGTGATGGTAACTTTGCTACAGGGGAAATTATTCCTTCGGCACCATCGTTAGATCATTGGCGTTTAGCTCTCGGATTTTCGGTGACTAATGCAGATGGTTCAGTAACACCTCCACCATTCCCTGTACTACTGTGGTTATGGAATTCAGTGAAGGTTGCTGGGATCACTTCAATCTTAGTTGTTGCACTATCGACGACTTCGGCTTATGCGTTTGCTCGGTTACGTTTTAGTGGTAAAGAAACCATTCTTAAAGCGATGATGATCTTCCAGATGTTTCCTGCAGTATTAGCGCTGGTGGCTTTGTATGCCTTGTTTGATAAGTTAGGCCAGTATGTACCGTTCTTGGGGCTGAATACCCATGGCGGTTTGATCTTTGCTTATCTCGGCGGTATTGCCTTGCATGTATGGACGATTAAAGGCTATTTCGAGTCGATTGATGGTTCATTAGAAGAAGCCGCAGCTCTTGATGGTGCGACACCTTGGCAGGCATTCCGCTTGGTATTATTGCCGCTGTCGGTGCCTATTTTAGCTGTGGTATTCATTCTGTCCTTTATTGGCGCGGTAACCGAAGTGCCAGTTGCATCACTGTTATTATCTGATGTGAATGGCTATACGCTGGCTGTGGGCATGCAACAATACTTGTATCCACAAAACTACCTGTGGGGTGACTTTGCAGCGGCAGCCGTGCTGTCAGCATTACCTATTACAGCAGTATTCTTATTAGCACAACGCTGGTTAGTTGGTGGCTTAACGTCTGGTGGTGTGAAAGGCTAGGGTTAGCGAATCCTCATATAACTAAAGCCAGCGGATGATGTACTCTTTGTTAAAAGAAGTCGTTGTCCGCTGGCTTTATTTTTTGTGCTAGTTTTTAAAAACAAATGATTAGATTAAATCCTCTCCGCGAACTGCCTTTCATTATCCATTTGTAATTAACGACAAATTTGCTACTGTTTATGAGCATTGCATAAAATATAATTTACGTTATCCGGAATGTCGTAGAACAATCGTTATGTACGTAAATGACATCAGCACGGATTGCAGCGAATAAATGAGAGGGATTAAGTATGTTTGATATTAGAAAGTTGTTCGGAATAGCCCCTAAAATCGAGAATGATGGTTCGTTTAGTCCTTCTCCGGTAGCACTGAGATTAGCGACAAAAAGTAAGACTAATTATGACCATAAGGTATATCCAAATCCTTATAAAGGCAGTCAGCCTAAAGTGCTAATGGTTTGCTGTGAAGAAAGTAATATGACCATGAAAAATGGTAAACGATTTTTCACCGGTAATCACCCTGTAGAGATGTTTGTTCCTATGCTGCATTTGGAACAAGCTGGTTTTGAAATTGATATTTATACGCCGACAGGTAAGCCAGCAGAAATTGAGATGTGGGCAATGCCACAAGAGGATGATGCGGTAAATGCGCTTTATCAAAAGCATAACGCTAACTTTGAGAACCCTCATTCGCTAAGTGATTTTGTTACAAATTCAATGAATGATGAATCACCTTATATTGCGGTTTATATTCCTGGTGGTCATGGTGCTATGCTGGGATTACCAGAAAATGAAGACCTAGGAAATGTGATTCGATGGGCTCATGCACAAGACAAATATATGCTTTCCATTTGTCACGGTCCAGCAGCACTGTTAGCTGCAGGTCTTGGTGATGACAAAAACACGTTTGTTTACCGCGGTTACAAGATCGTAGCATTTCCTGATAGCTTAGATAAAATGACGCCGCTGTTTGGTTACCTACCTGGTGAGATGCCTTGGTTCTTTGGTGAAAAATTACTAAGCATGGGTCTAGATATCGTCAATAAGAAAGCGGATGGCACCTGCCACAAAGATAGAAAACTTATCACAGGTGATAGTCCAGGTGCTGCGAATCAGTTTGGTGTAATGGCTGCTGAAGCACTGCTTTCTACCGTTTCTGAATAAACACATAATAAAATAGGTGTCGTGCAGTCGATACCTATCTCAATTTTTATTGTGACCGCAGTGCTATCTTTACCTTTCTACAAATATACTGTATTGATTTATTGGCTGGCGTAATAGCGCTAACGAAGTTATGCCGCATTCCGACTTAACATAATTACTCAGTGGCGGATCGAATTACCAAGTTTGCCATACTTTTCCTTATGTCATGACTCCAAACGTTGATGCTCGGAAACTCCCAATACCGAGCACTACGCAAGATTGATAGCTTCTTGGTTAGTCGATCTTTATGCCCGATTTCAAGAGGCTCGTGCTAGTAAAACCAGTTCGTAAACACTCAAAACCGAGATAGAACATTTAAAAATTTATCGGTTCCTATACGACTTACTAACTAAAAGTTAGTTGTTAAAATTAGCTGACCACAACATACAATCAGTTACTAGAATAAATCACTTATAAATCACAAGGTCAATTAGTAAGGAGTGTTGATAGAAACTATACTAAATATTGATGGACAAATTTAGCCTGTAGCCAACAAATACTTACCCAATAATTTCAGGTGGATCATGTATTGAAAAATTCAGCAAGGAGCGAACATTACAAGTATTAAGGGTTTATTATGAATGGCATATTGTTAATTAGAAAAACACTATCAGTACTGTTTATCGTTTTCTTGTCGATATTATTTAATGCATGTGGTGGTAGCGATGATGACAATGACAAAATTTTAATATCCAGCCTTACATTTACAGACCCGAATTTGGCTGATTGTGTAATTTCTACTTCTGCAATCTATGTTAGTGATCTTTCCACTCTAAATTGTATAGAGACTGGAATTTCAGACCTAAGTGGAATAGGAAATCTCACAAGCATTACAGTCCTGAGCTTAGATTTAAATAATATCAGTGATATTTTAGCCCTCTCAGGATTAAATAACTTGGCAGCCTTGGCTTTAAATAGTAACAAGGTGAGTGATATTTCAGCCCTTTCAGGACTAACTAACATTGAAAAGCTGCAACTGAACTCTAATAGTATTACTGATATTTCAGCACTTTCCGGCTTGACCAGTCTCACTCTCTTGTGGCTTGATAGCAACAATATAACTGATATTTCTCCCCTGTCGGGCATGACAGTTTTGAATGAACTATCACTTGGAAGCAACGGCATAAGCGATGTCACAATACTTTCAGACATGACAAACCTAAAAAGTCTTACTTTGAAGGCTAACAGTATAAATGACATTTCAGCTTTTTCTGGCCTTACAAGCCTTGAAATACTTGATGTGACTTCCAACAGTATCAGCGATATTTCAGCCCTTTCTGGATTAAATAATTTGGCAGCCTTGGCTTTAAATAGTAACAACGTGAGTGATATTTCGTCCCTTTCAGGACTAACTAACCTTGAAAAGCTGCAACTGAACTCTAATAGTATTACTGATATTTCAGCCCTTTCCGGCCTGACCAGCCTTATTCTCTTGTGGCTTGATAGCAACAATATAACTGATATTTCCCCCTTGTCTGGCATGACAGCTTTGAATGAACTTTCACTTGGAAGCAACGGTATAAGCGATGTCACAGTACTTTCAGATATGACAAACCTAAAAAGCCTTACTTTGGGGATTAACAGTATAAATGATATTTCAGCTTTTTCTGGCCTTACAAGCCTTGAAATACTTGATGTGAGTTCCAACAGTATCAGCGATATTTCAGCCCTTTCTGGATTAAATAACTTGGCCGCTTTGGCTTTAAATCGTAACAACGTGAGTGATATTTCGTCCCTTTCAGGACTAACTAACGTTGAAAAGCTGCAACTGAGCTCTAATAGTATTACTGATATTTTAGCCCTTTCCGGACTGACAGATATGAGAGAAATCGACCTTAGTAGAAACAGCATTACAACAGGGGTGACAGGCCTTGTTAGTCTGACATATGCAATATTTATTAATCTATTTGACAACAACAGTATACCCTGTGCAGACCTTACTACTCTTACGACAGCACTGCCTGGTATCGTCACGATGCCTTCAAGTTGCATATAAACAAAAGAAGTGTGTCTCAGCAGCTCCATTCTTGTTGTACAAGTTGTAAGGTTCGCTTGCTGTTCCTTGTTTTAAGGCGTTAAATTCAAGTATGTTTGCATAGTAATGAACGTGTTCAACAGGCGTTAGCCTCAATTAGCAATATTTTATCTAATGAGAACCTTGTCCTAAGCTCAAACACTAAGTCATTTTTTCCAGTTCCAAGCTCTGTACCTGTTCCATTCTACAATCATCATGACCATTATCAGTAATAGGAGGTCATGATGATTGTAAAGAACTCAAATCACGGACATGGTGCTAAGAAGCCATTTAGACTAGAAGAAGTTTGGGGCACTCGAACCAGACTCCAAATTAATGGTAACCCGATGCAACTAGCTCTATTAAACTTGGTTATAGATAGCAAACTGCGTTCATGTGACTTACTTAGAATGAAAGTTGGAGATGTTTATTCCCAAGGTATCGTTCATCTACGAGTACAACTTAATCAAAGTAAAACAGGTAATGACGTTCAATTTGAAATAACACCTAGAAGTCAACAAAGCATCAGTAGGTAGATCTTTTCGGCAAGACTGGGAACTGATAACTACCTATTTTCCAGTCTTCGCAGAATAGGCAAACCGATTAGTTATTCTTACTATTCAAAGATTATCAAGTCGTGGGCGCTAAGTTTAGGACTGGATGATAACTTACATGGCACGCATTCGATGAGACGAACCAAAGCTAAATTGATATATGCCCGCACTAAAAATATACGTGCAGTGCAACTGCTTTTAGGCGATACAAAAGTAGATAACACAATTCGATACTTGGGCATTGAGATTGAAGATGCCCTGAAGTTATCTGAGGACACGGATAGTTAAATTTAGTTCTGGTCTTCAACCACTATAGTTGAAGGTCAAACATGCCCCAAGTCATCATATTTAGGTGTTCGTGATCATCTTAGATATAGAATTCTTAGCCACTTTAAGAACTCTTATATCTTCTTCATTATTTTAAGAATTATGAAGTTACGTAAGAATTAGACTTAATCTAGTCGTTAGTTAATCCTTGTTGAGGGACCAATAGCTTTGCAGTAATTTTAACCCTAATTTACCCCATTCTTTGTTAGAGTTTCTATTCATTTATATTTCTCATGTAAGAATCGTAGGTGTTCGACATGTCTTATAATTAGTAAGGATGATTCTAAACTAGTGGGCACGATTGCTTAGCCTCTACGACAACGAAATCTTAATAAAGAAGGATATAACAATGATTTTTTATTGGCGACCTGTTCGAAATTTAATTATGGTTTTTGGTATTTATTCTCTATTAGCTGGTTGTGAGACAACACAAACGCAGTTGTTAAGAGCTTCATTAGATAGTAATACCTAGGTCGTAAATACTCTGCTTGTAAAGGGAATGGACGTAAATGCAGCAAATAGTTGGGGCGCAACGGCCCTCATAGCAGCTTCACAGAACGGCCATACTGATACTGTAAAGACTCTACTTGCTAATGGCGCAGATTTCAATGCACAAGTTGAGGAGGGGCAGACTGCCCTTACGTATGCCTCTGGGAACGGACATACCAGCACTGTGAAGGCTCTGCTTGAAAGTGGGGCAGATACTGATGTGAAAGATATTCTTGGTGCAACCGCCCTTATACATTCTTCAGTGAATGGACATACTAGTATTGCGAAAGCTCTACTTGAGTGGGATGCAGATATTAATATGAAAGACAACCTGGGCTCAACAGCACTTATATATGCTTCAATGAATGGCCATACCGATATTGTGATAGCTCTGCTTGAAATGGGGGCTGATGTTAATGCGAAAAGTGATGTCATTGGAACAGCACTGTCGATTGCTCAAAATAATAATCATAAAAAAATAATAGATTTACTCATGAAGGCGGGAGCAAAGAATTAAGGGTAACGGCTTTCAAGTGGACGGGTTTGCCAGCTTTGCAGGGCAAACAAAAAAGCCCCAAACAAGGAGGCTAAATTCATTTTACAGGATAGTGTGACGCAAGCGTTATCTCTAACTTTTGATCGGTAACCTAAATTGTTATCATCTATGTTGATTCTAGCGTTTCTTCGTCACATTTGCACAAATGGCAGTCACTTCGACATTTTGAGGCTCTGAGGTAGCAGAAGACATATCTATATAGTAACCATTATCATCGGAATTTGGCCCAAGACCATACACTATGTATCCACCACCACTCACAAGTTGCCAGCCACCACCAATAACTCTCTTACCTTCTGTGCAAAGAGCTTCTACTATTATGCCCCCAGTGTTACCGGGTATGAATCCATATGCCCTAATCGACTCGTATCCGTAAAAGATATCACGTCGATGCTTACCACTTTCACCACTGACTGCTACACCTGACACCGTGAGTAGGATGATAGCCGAAAATATATAGTGCTTTTTCATATTTCACCTCCATTATATAGTCGTTTAAGTATAATCTGAATAGGGCTTAATGAAAGTTGAACTAAAAAATTAGACGAAAAAGAAAGTAAGCACGAGGAGCTAGCTTTGAACAAATTAGTAGAATCATTTGGTGACATTGATTATTTTTATACTAGGGTGGTAAAAGTGTAGTGGCATGGTTAACCCGACCATACACCAAAGGCTCATTCACAGCAATAACGTTAAGTAAACTGGTTTCGCCCCAAAGTGTATATGGAAACCTACAAACTCATAACAAGTTTTACTTACCCACTTCAACATCACTGATTTAAGCATTCAAAAGAAATAATGTTGCTATAATAAAACTAATTTGTCCTTAGATTCTTAACAATGAAAAATAACAGAAAGTCTCATCAGAAGAGTTTAAAAAAGCGCATGTTAGGTTATGTAGTGATTACTTTCTCTAGCTTGTTTATGGCTAGTATCATGCTGACCCTGCCTTTGCGTTGGTTGAATCCTTTTACCACCACCTTTATTATTCAAGAAATGTTTGCCGATAAAAAAATAATCTCTCTAGATTGGGTTTTTTACGAAAATATTGCTAAAACGCTGCCAATTGCGATCGTTGCATCGGAAGATCAGAAATTTCCCGACCATTTGGGTTTTGATTTTGATTCTCTTTATAAAGCATTAACAGAAAATCGAAAACAAACGCGCGGAGCGAGCACCATTAGCCAACAATTGGTTAAAAATCTTTATTTGTGGCCCGGACGAAGCCTACTTAGAAAAGGGTTAGAAGCATATTTCACCATCTTGATAGAGGTGTTTCTGCCGAAACGCAGAATTTTAGAAATTTATCTTAATGTGGTTGAATTTGCACCCGCAGTATATGGGGTCGGAGTTGCGAGTCGAAAATTATTTTCCCGTTCAGCCGCGCACATTACTGCTCATCAGGCCGCGCTGTTAGCTGCGGTATTACCCAATCCAAAGCGAATGTCTGCTGCAAACCCTTCTTCCTATGTGTTAAGCCGCGCGGCACAAATTAAAAACGCGGTGCGATTATTAGGCGGAACTGCTTACCTGAAAAATTTATAACAAAATCCTGAACGGTGATCAGGCTTAATTCACTGAACCACTATAACTCTGCTAATATTTATAAGAGATTTGATAGGGAGAAATTTAATGAGCTATAACCATATATTAGTTGCTGTTGATTTAACTAAATCCAGTGAAATAGTGATCAGTAAAGCCGTCTCATTAGCAAAAGACAATAATGCTAAGCTTTCATTTATTTATGTTGATTCCAGTCATTTGAGTATTCCAGGGGCGAGGCCCACCTCAACTTCAGTTATGCCTGAAGTTGATAACGGAAAAGAGAAGCAAGAACTGTGCGCATTAGCTGATCAACTTGATTATCCCGTAGAACACACACTGGTTGTAATAGGTGATTTGGAAGTGAAATTAACAACAGCAGTCAATCAATTAGGTGCGGATTTACTAGTTTGTGGACACCATCATGATTTCTGGAGTCGTTTATTATCTTCAGTAAAAAAACTTGAAAACACCGTTAACATAGACTTATTAATTGTTTATCTTGAAAAATAATAATGAGACGGTCTATGGCCTGAGCGCTAATCGATTTATCAAAGCGCAACTATGACGTGTAAAAATACAATAACCAACTTTTCCTAAGATATCTAAATAAGTGGTTAATTTGACTCAACCACTTAGCTCAACTTAAGACGCCAGACTTGCCTGTTTTTGTTGTATCGCTTGTTTCAAATATACCCCGATGACAATCGACATAACCCCCATCCGGTATATACGCTTCACCTAACCACATTTTGTATTTTTAAGCATTGGATTTTTCAACCTTAAAGTTGAAGTTAAATTTATAGATATAAGTCACACTAAAACTGCGGATTAATACTTTTACCTTCAATAGCTCACAGATTTACAATGTGGCTTACAAAAAATAGGTAGATATAAGCCCAATTGCTACAATTAAGCTAAGCATGCAGGCTCATTACTGATTACATTGCTTCGTCCAAATTAAAAATCAAATATACGACCAAGGTATTGGTTAACGCTAACTTTAATATTATTTTACGTAAGCGGAAAGGAATGAAGAGTTTATGCTAAAGGGAATTCAGAATTTATCCATTCGCAGTAAAATGATCTTAAGCACCGCGATCCCAATGCTGTTGATGATAAATATTGCTGTCGTGGTTTACATTAATATTGAAAAAACCATCGCCACCGCAAAATGGGTTGAACACACTCATGCTGTTACAGCCAAAAGCCATGAATTAGTTACACTTATGTTAGATATGGAAACGGGTGAACGAGGATATTTAATAACTGGAAAATCAGTGTTTTTAAAACCTTATTATAACGCCAAATACATGTGGATAGAGCATATTGATAATCTCAAAATATTGGTTTCAGATAACAGCTCTCAGGTAGCACGAATTATACAAATAGATCAGTTACAAAAATTATGGTTAGAACAAGCCGCTGAAGTAGAAATAGCAGCGAGGCGGCAGGTCAAGAATGAAGACTCTTTGAGTGTCGTTACACCATTAATTGAAAAAGAGACCGGGAAAAAGATAATTGATGAAATTAGAGCCATTAAAAATAGCTTTATAGAAGAAGAACAAAGCTTACTTCTTAAGCGTCAAAACAAAGCCTTAACTACTGCCACTGAGACTAAGCAATTAATTGTTATTGGCACCCTCATTTCTATTATTTTATCCACTATCATTACGCTATTAACGTCAACTAGCATACTTAGCAATCTCAAAAAACTACTCATTGGTACAAAAAAAATAACCGAAGGGGATTTTGACGTTGAGATTAAGGTGACTAGCAAGGATGAACTATTTATCTTAGCTGAATCATTCAACACTATGTCTAGCACACTAAAACAATCCATTACTAAAATGGAAAGTGCACTACAAGTCAAAGGTGAGTTTCTAGCATCAATGAGCCATGAAATTCGCACCCCGATGAATGGTGTATTAGGCATGCTTGATCTATTACTGGGTTCCAAACTAGATAAAGAACAATATTATAAAGCTTATATTGCTCAATCAAGTGCCCAATCACTACTTATAATTATTAATGATATTCTTGATTTTTCTAAAATTGAAGCTGGTAAATTAACGGTCGAAAATATTCCCTTTAATTTACGAAAAACACTCGAGGAAATAACTGAAAGTTTAGCTTTTCAAGTACATCAAAAAGAGTTGGAATTAGTTTTAGATATAGTCAGCGTCGGTAATGTGCCAATTACAGGAGACGCGCATAGACTACGACAAATCTTAACGAACCTCATTGGTAACGCAATTAAATTTACCGATGCAGGTGAAGTTATTGTTCGCGCTGCAACTGAGCCACTCGATAATGGCAACCTGCAGCTTACCTGCCATATTATTGATACGGGCATTGGCATTCCCGCTGATAAGCAAGCCTCATTATTCAAATCATTTACCCAAGCAGATTCATCTATAACTCGCCAATATGGCGGAACAGGCTTGGGCTTGACTATCAGTCAACGCTTAGCAGAGTTAATGTCAGGTAGCGTTAACATGACCAGTGAAGTTGATAAGGGCAGTTGTTTCACCCTCACTATTCCTTTTAACGTGACTAACGAGCAACCTGTCGTTGTGCCATATATAAACCTAAGTGGGTTAAATATTTTAATCGTTGATGACAATGCTACCAGCCGGAAGGTATTACGTGGACTACTAGAGGGGTGGGGAGCCGTTGTCGTTGAAGCGATTAATGGCAAGCAAGCATTGCAAATTAGCGTAGCACGACTTGAACAATTGGATGAAAATTGCTTTGATATTGCATTTTTAGATATGAAAATGCCAGACATGGATGGCGCGGAATTAGGGACGAAATTACAAAACAACAATGCCTTTTCTAAAATGAAACTGATATTGATGACTTCTATCGATGAACTAGGTGAAAGTGAGTCTTTCTCTAATGTCGGCTTTAGTGATTATTTTGTTAAACCTGTGACCACGTCAGACTTAGTTTCTACGTTAGCAAGAATTAGGGAGAATGACGCGTCATTAAAGCCAATTCAGCTGCTTGCTCCCAGCTATGATATTAAATCTGTAAAGCAAAAGAAGGCTACTGAAAAACCATATTGGCTTAATGCCCCCCGCATATTGTTAGTCGAAGATAATAAAGTTAATCAGTTGGTGGCGAAATCCATATTGGTGAAATATAACCTAACGGTGGACATTGCTAATCATGGGGAGGAAGCGCTTTCTAAATTAAGAGTGTGTCATTACGACTTAGTGTTTATGGACTGCCAAATGCCCACAATGGATGGTTTTGAAGCGAGCAACAGAATTCGTTCAGGAGACGCTGGTAAATCAAATAGTGATATCGTGATTGTTGCTATGACAGCAAGTGCGATGCTCGGTGACAAAGATAAGTGTTTTAACGTTGGTATGAGTGATTACTTAAGCAAGCCCATCGATAATCAGAAGCTAGAAGGAGTATTAACCAAGTGGTTAAAACCTGAAAATTCTGATGATGACAGTATGAATAATTACTACTGAATTAAACAAAAAAACAAAACATGCTCAGGTCAATGTGCGTTAACACGTAGATAAATGCAAGCCAGCGGGTAGTGCATTCTTACTCTTATTTTTACTAGATAAAGAAGAACTTGTCTGCTGGCTTTATTTTTGGAACAATGTTAGTTAGCGCATATCAAATATCTCTTGGTGAAAATCAGCTTGCGGTAAGCCTTGTTTAACAAAGTGTGATTTTAGTATATTGCCAAATTTTGCAGGGCCACAAAACCAAACATCGGTGCTGTTAATATTATTAATTGCAGCGGATATTTCTGTGGCTGTTAACCTACGTTGTTGGGTATTAATGATATGTACGGTGACGCCAGCTTGCTGACAACGCTCATTTAACTGTTGAATAAATGAGTCGTCGGGCATGTTGGTGGTGTAATACAAGGTAATATCCGGTTTATGTTGTTGGCTGGCTAAACAGTCCAGTTTTGATAAAAAGGGTGCAATGCCGATGCCGCCTGCGATCCAGATATGTTGTTGCTTATCACTGCTGATATTAAAGTTACCATAGGGGCCTTCTACCACTACCTTATCACCCACGGCTAAGCAGCTAGGTAAAGTATTAACGTAATCACCAATCTGTTTAATGTTAAAGCTGATATCCCCACTGCCATCCCAGTTTGAGGTGATTGAAAATGGGTGCGGGCCTTCCTTTTTATCAAATGTAACAAATGCAAATTGTCCGGCAGTATGACCCGCCCACGGGGTTGCTAGTTTGACCGTCACCGCGAGTACTTTATTATCGGTATAATGCTGCAATGTGCTGATTTGGCCATGAGCTTGTTTTGAATGACCAATTTTACCGAATAAGGCAATCAGGGCACTTATGCTGCCAACCACTAATGCCAAGCTGAGAAAAATGCCCAGCGGGGTAAACCAATCTGCCATTTTCATCAATACAATCGAATGATAAACCATGACGAGGTAAACGATGGCCATTAACTTATGACTTTTACGCGCGAGTTTATAGGTTATTTTTTTGCTCAACATGATGATAATCAAGATCACTAGCGCATAAAATGCCCACTCGCCAATGTCTTTAGCAAAATGTCGTTGCAGGTCGAAAAAATGCGCAAACCAAGACAAGGTTTCATCGTTGTTATTTTTATTTTTGATTGGCTTGATCAGCATATCTAAATCAACTAACCATTTAGGTGCTTTGATAAATAACCAATGGGTTACTGCGGCCACGAATCCGGCGATCCCCAGCCATTTATGCAATTTATAACGTTTATCGAGACCGTCGAGGAAGGAATCAGAGAATAAATGCCTAATGGCCAATAAAGTACCAAATGACATCGCTATTATCGCAATAATACCAGAGCCATAAATAATGGATTTACGCAGCGGCCAAAAGTGGAGGGGGGTTGATAACGCATGTTCCGTGCCTAACCAGAGTGCTAATGAAGCGGTTAAAATTGCGATTAAAACATAATGAATTGATTTCATATGATGACTTCTATGTTGGTAAATGCGAGGCGTAAGTTCTCCTCGGTAACGGTATGTTTTGTTGTTATGCGGCTATTAAACAACAATTAGTCTGAATACAAACTGAGGGGTTTATTCATATTCAGTACATGTTTACCGATAAAGGCCTTGTATCAATTAAAGCCAACAGATGCTAAAGGATCGAATATTTATTACCGCAGCTCTTGAGCGTCAGACCTATATTGTCTACAATAGCGCACTTTATTTACTACAGGTCACGAACATGAACGATATTAAACAGAAACCAGCTTTACCAGATCGCCTTTCAGGTAATCCACGCAGCCCACACCACAACGCTGAAGTTTTCGAACACGAAATTGGTATTATGCTTAACGGCAAAGAACGTTTCGATGTTGAAGAATATTGCATCAGTGAAGGTTGGGTAAAAGCACCATCACATAAAGCGTTGGACCGTCGTGGCCAACCACTTATGATGACTGTAAAAGGTACTGTTGAAGCGTTCTATTGTGAAGACGTATCAGTAGAAGAATAGATAATTTAGTAACGAGATCCTCGTTATTAAATTGGCGTCATAGTTAAGTCATATGGTTAAGTCGTTTTGTAATGCACTGACTATCATCGCCAAAAAAGGGCCTAAAACTGTTAATTACAGTGATAGGCCCTTTTTTTTAGCTCAAAATCAGTTAACACGTATCAAATAGTCGTTAACGCATATCAAATGCTTCTTGATGAAAATCATGCTGCGCTAAACCTGCCTTAACAAAATATGATTTTAGTACATGGCCGAATTTGGCTGGGCCACAAAACCAAACATCGGTAGTGGCGTAATTATTAATTGCAGTAGCTATTTCTGCGGCCGTCAGCATGCCACGTTGGTTGGTATCAATAATGTGTAAGATGACGCCAGCTTGTTCACAACGCTTATGTAACTGCTGAATAAAGGCCTCATCTGGCATGTTAGTGGTGTAAAAGAGCGTGATATCCGCTTGCTGTTGTTGGCTTGCTAAATTGTCCAGCTGTGATAAAAATGGCGCTATGCCGATACCGCCTGCAATCCAGATATGTTGTTGCTTGCCACTGTCGAGATTAAAATTACCATAGGGGCCTTCTACAACCACGTGGTCACCAATGGCGAGGCTGTGAGGCAAGGTATTAACGTAATCGCCAATCTGCTTGATATTAAAGCTGATCTCACCACTTTCATCCCAGCTTGAGGTAATTGAAAAGGGGTGCGGACCTTCCTTCTTATCAAATGTCACAAAGGCATATTGGCCTGCATCATGACCGGTCCACGGGGTGGTGAGTTTGATGGTCACCGCGAGCACCTTGTTATCAGTATAATGTTGCAGCGTGCTTATCTCGCCATGGGCTTGTTTCGAATGACCTATCTTACCGAGCAAGGCTATGCAGGCGCTTATGCTGCCGACGACTAATACCAACATCAGAAAAATACCTAGTGGAGTAAACCAATCAGCCATCTTCATCAATACAATCGAATGATAAACGAGTACTAGGTAAATGACAGGCATTAACTTATGACTTTGGCGTGCGAGTTTATAGGTTATTTTTTTGCTCAGCATCATCAACACCAAGATAATCAAGGCATAGAATGCCCACTCGCCAATGTCTTTAGCAAAGTGGCGCTGGTAGTCGAAAAAATTGGCAAACCAAGACAGGCTTTCACCGTTGCCGTGTTTGTTTTTGATTGGCTTGATCAGTATGTCTAAATCAACTAACCATTTTGGCGCTTTGATAAATAACCAATGCGTCACCGCGGCAACGAATCCGGTGATCCCCAGCCATTTATGCAATTTATAACGTTTATCCAGACCATCAAGGAAGGAATCAGAAAAGAAATGTCTAATGGCTAATAAGGTCGCGAACGACATCGCGATGATCGCGATAATACCTGAACCATAGATAATGGTTTTACGCAGGGGCCAAAAGTGTAGCGGCGTGGATAGCGCATGTTCAGTGCCTAACCAGAGTGCTAAGGAAGTAGTTAAAATTGCAATAAAAGCATAGTGAATAGATTTCATTGGATGACTTCTCGGTTGATAAATGCGAGGCTCTAGATCCACCTCGACAGCGGTATGTTTTGTTTCTATATGTTATTTTTATGCAGAGATTATATAATACCTATACTGAATCCAGACTGAGTGACTTATTCATATTCAGTTCATGTTTACGGACACTATAAAGATGAATAGACAGCAAGCATTACAACAGATTATAGCATTTGGCGAACAACGAGACACGGCGGTTAGCGCATTGGCTAAGTTTGGCTGGGATCCGAGCTTTGAAGTGATTAGTGTTGATAGTCAGGCGCTGATTTTAGTATTAACCAAGTATCTGTCAGGCGTGATTGATGCCGATGATTTAGAGCTTTGGGCTAACTTTATAGAATGTCGAGATGAACTGGAATACAGCGATATTGAAGGTTATATCTACGCTTTAGCAGACCCGGAACTGATGGGCGGCATTAGCCTAGCTAATATAGAAAAAATGCTAACAGTACTATGTTGATACCGACGTTGATATCGTCTGCTAGCATCTAGGTCATGGATTATTATTTATTAAAGGACGCAGATAACTGCATCCTGATTACTTATTAGGGCTAATAGCCAATCATCTTCAATAAGTTCTCTGCAGTTTCAATAGCCTCTCTACGATTAGCAATATTCAACTTCTGATACAGATTACGAATATGGGTTTTGATGGTTGTTGATGCCACGTCCAACTCTATCGAGATCTGTTCATTGCTATAACGCGAGTAAATCAAGCCAAGTACTTGCCATTCACGGTGGGTCAGTGGGCTAGTGCGTATCAGTTCTGGCACATCTTGATTATTTAATAGTTTATGTACAAACGCCTTATCAAAATAAACCGCTCGGTTGTGACGTTTTATCGACATCTCTGCGAGTAATTTTTCGGCGCGATAGCGTGCTAACTCCGCCATATTACCTTGTTTCAATAAGCGGTTAAGTAATTCAGCAATCACTTTTGAATCAATTAAGAAATCACAAATTGAGCTAGTGGTATTAGCCAAGGTCAGTGCAGTTTGTAATTTGCTTAGTGCTTGCTCTTGATCATCTGCCTGACTGTAAATGACAGCTTCTAGCGTGGCGTTTTTTTGTTGTTCAAACAGCAGTTGATGTTGGCTTGCTGCTTGTTGTAAATGCGCTAACGTCTGCAGCGCTTGGTTATAATTCTCGGTTAGCATATAAGCACGGGCGATATTACGGCCGTGACGTTGGGTAAAGTGATTACAAGCACTGTCTGCCACAGGTTTACTTTGTACTAACCATTTTTCAATCGCGGTGTTATTGTCCTTCGCTTGCCAATATAACAATTGGGAGAAGTTAGCATTGGCTATCCAATCGGCATGGTAATCAGACTGGTCGATAAGCTCACCACACAGGTCGATATAACGACCGGCTTTATCCAATTCACCACGTGAAATATGCACGCGCGCTAAGATGGCATACGATTGTAAATACTTAGATTGGCAATACTTCGGCAGTACATTTAAGCCTTTATGGGCAAACTCTTCGGCGAGGTCTAAATGATTCCAGCGCCAATAGATTTGACTGCGAATACGTTGCAAAAATTCATACAGAGGCAGCTGTTGCAGATGCTGCTTGTCAGCCAGTTGGTCTGCGCTATCGAGTAGATCAAACGCCGATTGGATATGACCTTGGGCAATTAAGATCTCACTTTGTTGTAACAGCGACCATAAGGCTTGCGGGTAAGTATGGTACTGACGCGCCATACGTTCTGCTTGTTGCATCATGGATAAGGCGCGGTCTAAATGACCGAGTACATGGTTTACTTCACCAATCACCGAGGTGGCGACAATGCGGCTACGGTAATTGCTCGGGTCTAACTGTTCTAGCGCATTTTCAGCCAGTTGCAGGGCTAACTCGGGGTTGTTCTGGTTTATCGCTACTTGCGCGCGCAGGGCATTGAATTCGCCTTGCTGGGTTATGCTAAGCTCGATATTACGCTGTGTTAATTCGATTAATGCTTGCGCCAATAAATCGCCAACTTGATCATAACTGTGTTGACTTTGGGCTAACCAAGCACGTAATAACGGCAGGCGCGGACTTTGATATAAGGTATCCGACTGTAATAGACTGATGGTGGTTTCTAAGTTCTCTAATTCACCTTGATTAAACATGTGCCAACCGTGTGCTAATAAGATCTCTGCGGTTAGGCTACTGTCTTTAGCACGTTGGGCATGGAACAGGGCTTGCTGGGGATTATCATGTTTTAACCAAGCGCGCGCGGCATCTTTATGTAACTGTTTGCTACTTTGGGCTAGCTTGGTATGACGTTGGTGTTTCAAAAAATCAGCAAACAGATTGTGGAATCGATACCAGTGCTGCTCACCTTCGAGGGAATGCAGGAATAACCCGTGTTTGTCTAATGATTCGAGTAAATTATTGGCCGCTTCATTATCAAAGAACTCAGTGATTAAACTGGTATTGAAAATGGTAAAGACTGAGCACTGCATTAAAAATACTTGTAATGGCTCATCCAATAAATCAAATACTTCTTCGGCTAAATAGTCCCACAGATGAGATTGCTTGATTTGCGATATCCACTCGGTCGATTCAGCGACACTGTGCTGTTTCTGTTTTACTTGCAGAGCTATTAATTGTAATGCCGACGGCCAGCCTTCGATTTTTTGCTGCAATGCTTGGATCTCGGCATCACTCATACTACAGCCAATACGTTGTTCAAAAAATTGTGCTACTTCTAGATCATCAAATGCTAACAGTTCGCTGTCTAGTTCAATGAGCAGATCGCGAATACGTAAGTTAGCGGTATTAAGCGGCGGTAAGGTACGACTGGTGACGACTAACGTGCAGTTCGCTGGCATGTATTTAAGGAAGAAACGTAGACCTTCATGGATCTCGTCATTGTTAATACAGTGATAATCATCGAGTACCAGATAGAACTCACTTTGATAATTAGCCAGTTCGGCAAACAGTTCACTAAACAAATTTGGTAGCGAGCTATATTGGCGACGTTCAGCCAGTGCTTGCGAATTGAGGCAGGATTGCTCGGTAACCTTGTTAATTGCTTGAATAAAATAGTTCACAAAACGAAAGGTATCGTTATCGGTTTCATCGATATTGAACCAGCCAACTTGGTTGTGGTCTTTTAGCCACTGGGCGGCCATGGTGGTTTTACCGTAACCGGCAGGTGAACGAAATAAGACTAATTTATTAAATGCAGCTTCTTGAAGATGACCTAAAATGCGGGTGCGGGTAATCGAATTGTGTAAGCGAGTTGGGCGATTTAATTTTGATGTTATCCACATAAGCTATTCTTATTTTTCCGAGTATGAAGGCGAGACAGCGTCTTACTGCTTTTCTAGTATTGTTATTACTTACTTAATAACTAAGTAATAAATAACTAAGTAATAAACAATAACTAAATAATAACTGAATAATACCTAAATATGATGTGAAAAACGGTGATAGGCCCATTGTTTGTTTCACTTTGTTACATTTAAATGACACAAAAATACCATTAAAATCCCCCAAAGCGGGGGATTAGGAGTAACGTATTATTATTTCAATAATATTTATAAGGTTATTCACATGACTTCAATGATATTCGCCAATTCTCAAGCCGCTATTCCACTGCAATCCGATCTCAGTTATGTATTAAGCAATGAACAAATAACCATGCAATTTAATGGGATCGATAACCAGATAATTGATGATCACTTTGCTGTGCTGCAGTTTCCGAATCA
Source organism: Moritella sp. Urea-trap-13 (assembly GCF_002836355.1). Lineage (NCBI taxonomy): Bacteria > Pseudomonadati > Pseudomonadota > Gammaproteobacteria > Alteromonadales > Moritellaceae > Moritella > Moritella sp. Urea-trap-13. Next base: position 53,930 of record NZ_PJCA01000001.1, on the reverse strand, counting down.
GTTTGAGGATGATGCCAAAATACTCGGTGATGGCTTTCAGATGCTAGCGCAAACGGGTGGCCAGCTAAATGCACCGCAAGATATTGGCCGTTGCCCCGATAATAATGCCAGTTATCGTTTATACCCCGCGCAAGCAGCGAAGCGTTTTTATAATTATTTAGTCATTGAACAAAGCCATGGGTTTACCTTATTTGGTTTTACCTCTTGTCACCGCTTTGCTGGTTATTTTGAGATCCAGCAACATCAAGCAGGCATTAATATCATGGCCTTTATTGATGGTGAGCATACTCAGACGCAAGATTGGCGTAGCCAGCAGATGGAAACGGTTACTGTTATTAAAGGCACTGTATTAGCAGATGTTTATGCCGATTATAGCGCTAAGATCCAGCTGCAACATCCGCGTCGCGCAGGGGTAACTGTCGATGCGCCAGTTGGTTGGTGTTCTTGGTATGCTTATTATGCACAGGTGACTGAACAGCATATTTTAGATAATGTCGATGTCATGTGTGATGGCCAATCTGAGCTGGAATGGGTGCTGCTTGATGATGGTTATCAGGCTTTTATGGGCGATTGGTTAACACCATCAGATAAATTCCCTCACGGCATTAAAAGCTTATTACAATCGATTAAAGCCAAGGGCAAGAAACCGGCGATTTGGTTAGCGCCGTTTATTGCTCAAGCAGAGTCTGAGGTATTTAAACAGCATCCAGATTGGTTTATTCGCCATGCTAATGGTGACTTGCTAAAAGCGGAAGACATTACTTATGGCGGCTGGCGTTGCACACCTTGGTATATTCTTGATACCTCTAATGTTGCAGTGCAAACGCATTTAACCGCAGTTGTTCGCACCATGCAACAAGAGTGGGGCGTAGAATTATTCAAGCTAGATGCAAATTACTGGGGCAGCTTACGCGGTCAGCGATTGCAGAAAGGTATCACTGGTGTTGAGGCGTATCGTTTAGGCATGCAGGCGATTATTGATGGTGCGGGTGATGCGTTGATTCTTGGTTGCAATGCGCCAATGTGGCCGTCGCTCGGGTTAGTCGATGCAATGCGGATATCAGATGATGTTGAACGTCGACCTGAACGCTTTGAACAAATTGCCAAAGAGACGTTTAATCGCAGTTGGCAGCATCGCCAATTATGGCAAATAGATCCTGACTGCATCACCTTAACGTCATTAATAGACCAAGGTACTGAGCAAGCTAACTATGAATTCCATCGTGATGTTATTTTGGCGGCTGGTGGACTCACCTTATCCGGCGACCCATTACCGGCATTAACGGGATTTGCCAAACATACTTGGACTAAGCTACTGACTCGTCAGCGACTTAGCCAAGAATCTGCACAGTTCCAATCGTTAGCCAATAGCCATAGTATTTTAAAATTAGCCCATCAGTATCAACTGCACTGTTTGTTTAATTATGCCGATAGTGAGGCGGTTGCACATACCTTAATTGCCGATTTTCCGGCGATGTGGCGAGATTTATGGACCGGCGAGGCGCTGCATCCGGTACCCACGCATACATTGACGTTAACGTTGGCAGCTGGACTACACAGCCGCGCTATTGTGATGACGGCTGTTTCATAACCATTTTTATGTTAATACCTTAAGGTCGTGCATCTTTAATCTTGGTCGCTTGTTTAATTATCTGCTGTTTAGACAAGCGAGTCGTGATTCATGTTGGCGAATAACGCGACTTAAATCACTGAAATGCCCCCATCCTCCCCCATAAACTGCGAGCTTTATCACGCCGTCCCGCAGGCAGCCTAGAAGTCGACACATCTACGCCCAAACTCCTCCTCCTTGAATTTGTAGGCGTGGGAGGATGTTGGACTTTACGCATTCAGGCAAGATTCATCTCATTGAAAATTTATCTAATTTTAACTTTTAACTTTATATGTAAGTTTAACTTTATATTTAATTGAAACTTTGAAACTTTGAAACTTTGAACCTGCAGCATTGCATTAGGATGTAAGATGAAATCGACAGTAAACAAAAGCTTTGATAAAACAGCATTCCAAGCCGCCGTTAATAAATACTTAACGACGAAATTAGTCACAGTACCAGCGCAAGCAGATGCCCATACGTGGCGCTTAGCGATGGAGTATGCACTGGCAGAAACAACCACGATGAACTTGTTGGCTACCGAACAAGATCCGAAAATCAAAAATGCTCGTAGCGTAAACTACCTATCATTAGAATTTTTAATCGGTCGCCTGACTGGTAATAACCTTATCAGCATGGGCTTGTATGAACAAGTAACCGCTGCGATGGCTGAGTTCGGCCAAAACCTCACCGATTTATTAGAAGAAGAACGCGATCCAGCATTAGGTAATGGTGGTTTAGGGCGTTTAGCCGCTTGTTTTATGGATTCACTGGCTGCCGAGGAATATCCTGCGGTAGGTTATGGCTTACATTATGAATATGGCCTGTTTAAGCAAAGCTTTAATGACGGACGTCAACAAGAAGCACCCGATGTATGGCGCGATGAAACGGGTTATCCTTGGGAAGTTATTCGCCCTGAGTTAGCGCAAAAAGTCGGTTTTTATGGTCATGTCGAAGAGTACACAGATAATGATCGCATCAGTCATCGCCGCTGGGTACCGGGTTTACAAGTAGAAGGTATGGCGTGGGATCTACCGATTGTTGGTTATAATAATAACTCTGTGTATCCACTGCGTTTATGGGAATGTCGCGCGCCTGCACCGTTTAATCTTGACCGTTTTGACCAAGGTAACTATGTTGAAGCGCAAGCTAGCCATATTCAAGCCGGTAACCTAACCAAAGTATTATACCCAAATGATAATCACGATAAAGGTAAAGAACTGCGCTTAATGCAGCAGTACTTCCATTGTGCTTGTTCAGTCGCTGATATTTTACGTCGCCATAAAGCGGCAGGTCATTCAATCACGGATTTAGCTAAGTTAGAGTCTATTCAACTTAACGATACCCACCCGACGATCGCTATTCCTGAGTTATTACGCATCTTACTTGATGAACATAAATTAAGTTGGGATGACGCTTGGGCGATCAGCTCAAAAACCTTTGCTTATACTAATCATACCTTGTTACCTGAAGCGCTAGAGACTTGGGGTGAAAACTTGATGATGACGTTATTACCACGTCACATGGAGATCATCTTTGATATTAATTTACGTCTAATGGGCGCAGTAGCAGACAAGTGGCCAAATGATTTAGATAAATTACGTAAGCTGTCAATTATTCAAGAAGGTAGTGAGCGTCGTGTACGCATGGCTAACTTATGTGTTGCTAGTACCTATGCCGTAAACGGTGTGGCGGCAATGCACTCAGAGCTAGTGAAGCGTGATTTATTCCCAGAGTTTAATGAACTCTTCCCTGGTCGATTACACAATGTCACCAATGGTGTTACACCACGTCGCTGGTTGAAGTTCTGTAACCCATTACTGTCAGATTTAATTAGCAGTAAAATTGGCAACGGTTGGATCAAAGATCTCGACCAGTTAAAAAAATTAGAAAAATTTGCCGATGATAGTCAATTCCAAGCTGATTTTATGCAAGTTAAGAAAGCCAATAAACAGCGTTTAGCGGATTGGGTTGCTGAGCACATGGATATAACCCTTAACCCTGATGCTATTTTTGATGTACAGATTAAACGCCTGCATGAATATAAACGACAGCATCTTAATTTATTACATATTTTGTCGCTGTATCACCGTCTCATTAACGATGCTGATTTCAAAATGCAGCCTCGAGTGTTTATTTTTGCTTCAAAAGCGGCGCCAGGATATGAGCTAGCTAAAGAAATTATCTTTGCAATTAACAAGGTAGCAGAAAAGATTAACAACGATCCACGAATCGGTGATACCTTAAAAGTAGTATTTATGCCTGATTATCGTGTCAGTCTTGCAGAGATCATTATCCCTGCTGCGGACGTGTCTGAACAGATCTCAACAGCGGGTAAAGAAGCCTCTGGTACCGGTAATATGAAGATGGCTCTGAATGGTGCGTTGACGGTTGGCACGATGGATGGTGCTAACGTTGAGATCCGTGAAGAAGTCGGTGACGACAACATCTTTATCTTTGGTCTTAACGTTGATGAAGTGCAAGCACTACAGGCACAAGGTTATAACGCCAATGACTATTATAATTCAGACCGATTACTGCGCGCATCGTTAGATTTATTACAAGGTGATGAATTTACCCCGGGTCAACCTGGCTTATTGAATGCCACACGTCATAGCTTATTAGAAGGCGGCGACCCGTATCTGGTATTAGCTGACTTTGCCGATTATGTGCAAGCGCAAACACGTATTGATAAGCAATATTGTGACCAGCAAGGCTGGGCAAAAATGGCGATTTTAAATACAGCACGCAATGGTAAGTTCAGCTCTGATCGTAGTATTCGTGATTATGCTAACAACATTTGGCAATTAAACGCGGTTAGCCGTTAAGTATTCATGGAGGATAGAATGGAACAAAGTAATGTGCTGAAACAAGTTGCTGAACAGGCGGGTATAGCAGATAGCTATACCAACGCTTGGGGTAACAATGAATTAGTTTCTGATGAAACGCTAACCAGCTTATTAGCAGCGCTAGGTTATGACACCGAATCTGAACAAACACTACTGGCGTCGGCTGATAAAAAACACCAAATGCCAATTTTAGCGGCGGTAAAAGTCGTTAAAAAAGGTGAACCCATTCATATTGAGCTGAATTTGGGACTGAGCGCTAGAGTCAGTGACTTTAGCTGGCAGCTAACCACCGAACAAGGTGACGTTGTTGAAGGTTATTTACAATCGCAAATTGTCACCGATGCGCGTGACAAAGGCGGGGTACTGACCTTTTCTCTACCGGGTGATTTAGCTTTGGGTTATCACCAATTACAGGTATTACGCCGTCGTCGTAAATCGCCTTATGAAATGACCCTTATCATTGCGCCTAAAGCTTGTTATAAACAACCTGCGATTGAACAAGGCAATAAGTCTTGGGGCCCAAGTATTCAGTTGTATACCCTGAAAACCGATCATAACTGGGGTATCGGTGACTTTGGTGATTTGAAACAACTGGTGGCTGATATTGCTGCCCGTGGTGGTGATTTTGTTGGTTTGAACCCAATTCATTCTTTATTCCCAGCCAATCCAGAAGGCGCTAGCCCGTACAGCCCATCATCGCGTCGCTGGTTAAATCTGTTATACATAGATGTATCTGCAGTACCTGAATTTGCCTTGTGCGCTGCTGCGCAACAGCGTGTTGGTAGTAATGAATTTCAACAAGGTTTACATGCCGTTCGTGCCACAGAATGGGTGGATTACAGCGAAGTATCACGCTTGAAAATGAGTGTGTTACCGCTGCTATTTACGGAGTTCCAACAACGTCACTTAGCGACGAATAGCACTCGTGCGCAAGCGTTCACTGCGTTTGTAGCCAAAGGTGGCGAAAGCTTATTGCATCAAGCAACCTTCGATGCACTGCATCAACAGCTACACGATAAAGATGATAGCGTGTGGGGTTGGCAAGTTTTCCCTGCTGAATTACGTGATATTAACAGTGATGCAGTACAAGCGTTTATTAAACAAAATCAGCCTGCTATTCAACGTTATATGTACTTGCAGTGGATTGCTGATGAACAGATCGGCGATGTACAGAAGTTTGCTTTAGAGCAAGGCATGAACATGGGACTTTACCGCGATCTTGCTGTCGGTGTTGCCGATAGTGGCGCTGAAGTGTGGGCTGATGACGGTACTTTATGTCAAGACGTGAGTATTGGCGCGCCGCCCGATGTATTAGGGCCTTTAGGGCAAAACTGGGGCTTACCACCGTTGAATCCAGCGCAGTTAAAAGCCACTGCTTATGATGCCTTTATTCAACTATTACGTGCCAACATGCAGCATTGTGGTGCGCTGCGTATCGATCATGTATTAGGTTTATTACGTCTGTGGTGGATACCGAAAGGTGAAAAAGCCACATCTGGCGCTTACATGTATTATCCAGTGCAAGATATGCTAGCTATTCTGGCGCTAGAAAGTCAACGTCATCAGTGCGCTGTGATTGGTGAGGACCTTGGCACTGTGCCTGACGAGATCGTTAGCTTGTTAAGTGAAGCGGGTATTCATTCTTACAAAGTATTCTTTTTTGAAACTGCCGAAGATGGCGGTTATTTTTCACCAGCACATTACCAAGCGCAATCAATGGCAACCTTGTGTACGCATGACATGCCAACATTACGCGGTTTCTGGCATTGCGAAGATCTTAAATTAGGTCAAACCATCGGCCTTTATCCAGATCAATCTCAGTTAAATGGGCTGTTTGATGATCGCAGTAAGTCGAAACAAGAAATACTTAATAGTGTATCTTGGCACGGTAAATTAGCTGAATCCGTTGGCCGCAATGCCGACTATGTGCCTATGGACCAAGCATTGAGTAACAGCTTACAATTACATTTAGCAGCAGGTTCAAGTAGCTTGTTGAGTTTACAGCTTGAAGACTGGCTAGCAATGGATAAGCCTGTTAACGTACCTGGGACGGTTGATGAATACCCGAACTGGCGTCGTAAACTATCAGCTACATTGGATGATATGTTTAGCTGCCCGAATGTTAATTATTTAGCGGCAGAGTTGACAGCTGCCCGCGCCAAAGCCAGCGTATGAGCTAATGAACAGGGTTAATTTGTGGTAAATTAACCCTGTATTAGTTTAAATTACTTACTATATCAGTTTAATTAAACAAGGAGTCTGGTTTGCCAGCCTCCTTGTTTTGCTTTAATGAGAAGAAGGATATTTCAATGCAGGCAACTTCAAAAGCAGCGCACACTGTTGTAGCAAATCGCGTCGTGGCACAGGCTAATGTGGCCGTGATCCACAATCTTGAGAAATACCCAGATTTAATGCCAAGCATGGATACTTTGCATACCCCAAAACTCATGCACAAAGAGATGGGGGCGCAGTGTGTTAGCTTTATGCATGACGGCTTGCGTGTATCTGGTGTACGCTTTTTAGTGTTTGCACCGCATGCCAGTAAAGTCAGTGTGGTCGGTGATTTTAACGACTGGAATACCAACGATCATGCCTTGCGCCAATTAGATGCGGGCTTGTGGGGCGTATTCATTGCTGATTTACAGGTTGGCGAGCGTTATAAGTTTGCTATCGTTGATCATGCTGGAAAAAGCTTACCCCATAAAGCTGATCCATGGGGGGCACATGCAGAGCAGTATCCGTCGTTTGCTTCCTTGGTATATCAGCAAGATAGCTATCAATGGCAAGATGACGTCTGGCAGCAACGCCCAGTAACAGCTAAGCATGAACAAGCTTTGTCATTTTATGAACTGCATGTTGGTTCTTGGCAGCGTAATGAACAGGGTGAGTTTTTAACTTATCGCCAGTTGGCGGAAAAACTTATCCCGTACTTACAAAAAATGCATTACACCCATGTCGAATTGATGCCGATCTCAGAGCACCCGTTTTACGGTTCGTGGGGTTATCAACCGATTGGCATGTTTGCGCCGACCAGTCGCTTTGGCAGTCCGGATGATTTTAAATTCTTTGTCGATCAGTGTCACCAAGCCGGTATTGGTGTGATCATCGATTGGGTACCAGCGCATTTTCCTGAAGATGACCATGGTTTAGCTAATTTTGATGGCACGCCATTATTTAATGATCCAGATCCGAAACGCGGTTGGCATCAAGACTGGCACAGTTATATTTATGATTGTGGCCGTGACCATGTACAACGATTCTTAGTATCGAATAGCTTGTATTGGTTAGAGCAATTTCATGTTGATGGTATTCGCGTTGATGCTGTGGCGTCGATGTTGTATCTGGATTATTCGCGTAATGATGGCGAGTGGATCCCGAACTGCGATGGCGGTAATCATAACTACGATACCATCAAGGTATTAAAGTGGATGAACGAAGAAGTGTATACCCATTTTCCTAATGCCATGACGATCGCAGAAGAGTCGACGGCATATCCTGGTGTATCGAAACCGACTTTCTTAGGCGGTTTAGGCTTTGGTTTTAAATGGAACATGGGTTGGATGCACGATAGCTTGAGCTATATGCAAGAAGAGCCGATTAACCGTAAGTACCATCACGATACCATCACGTTCCCGCTAGTTTATGCGTTTAGTGAAAACTATGTACTGGCTTTGTCGCATGATGAAGTGGTGTACGGTAAAGGTTCGTTGTTGGGTAAAATGCCGGGTGATGAATGGCAGAAGTTTGCTAATTTACGTGCCTATACCGGTTATATGTATGGCCAACCAGGTAAAAAACTCAACTTTATGGGCGCTGAATTAGGTCAGTTAGCGGAGTGGAACCATGATGCTCAGCTAGATTGGGGGGTGCTCGCTAATCCCAATAATGCCGGTATTCAGCATTTAACGGCAGATTTGAATCAGCTGTATCAGACGCAAACGGCGTTGCATCAATTGGATTGCGATCCTGCTGGTTTTGAATGGCGCTTGCAGGATAATAAATCTGAAAGTGTACTCGCCCATGAACGTATTAGTGACAATGGTGAGCGTATCTTAGTGATCAGCAACTTCACCCCAATACCAAGAGATAATTTCCGTCTTGGTGTGCCGAATTCTGGTCGCTATGAGTTGTTATTAAATACCGATGCTGGCTGTTACGCGGGTAGTAATTATCCGCTGGTGAGCAGTACAGATAGTGAGAAAGTGCAGAGTCAGGGACTTAGCGATTCAGTACGATTAACCCTACCGCCACTGGCGACCGTGTTTTATCGTTGGTATCCTGCTAAGTCGTAAACGGCTGAATCAGCATAATTGAATAAACCAGCCTAGTGCTGGTTTTTTTATGGATCAACAACAGATTTTGGCGTTATTTATATCCGCAATCATGCTATTTTTTGGCTGTACTCGTCAGCTTTACAATACTTTAAAATACACGCCTGTTCTTTCGTTATAATATAGTTTATAAACACCCCTTAATCTACGGAGTAAGTTCGCGCGAGAATACTTAAATAATAACGGGTTGACCATGGCTGAATCGATTGGTTTTTACGGCGATTAAAGGTGCTTTTTCGAACTTACAGCATCATTAAAACAGCATTTATACGCGAGTCGGTATAAATGCGACGGAGAAACATCATGATTGACTATATATCAGTTTTTATCTTTTTATTTGCAGTGATCGACCCTATTGGGACCGTACCTGTTTTTCTGGCGGTTACTGCTCGACACAGTGAACGCGAGAAAAGAAAAATAGCCCTTATTGCCACACTCGCCGCGGCGGGTATTTTAATTTTCTTTGTGGTGGTCGGTGAAATTATTCTGACCGCGATGAATATACCGCTGTCAGCATTTCAAATTGCTGGTGGTATCATTCTGTTCTTGTTTGCCTTATCGATGATCTTTGGTGAGAGCAAGCCGGAACAAGAAGTAAAGTTGGCAACCAATGTCAGCGAAACGGCGATATTCCCGTTAGCGATCCCGTCAATCGCTAGCCCAGGTGCGATGCTGGCGGCAGTATTGCTGACCGAAAATGCCAAATATTCTATTTTTGAGCAGTTGCAAGTGACTGGTACATTATTGGTGGTTTTATTGATCGCGCTGATCTTAATGCTGGGAGCAAGTCGTATCCATCGGGTGATTGGCAATAGTGGCGCTAGTGTGATTAGCCGCGTTATGGGGTTAATTTTGGCTTCAGTCGCAACGGCGAATACCCTTGAAGGGATTAAAATGTATTTCGCGTTATAAGTGAGCTGTACCACTAAGAATAGGTGTCGGGAAATCGGCACCTATTTACATACTGTCTTTAACGTCAAAATTATATACTGTCTTTACCCCCAAAAAATAATTATCCGCTCAATCATCCAGAACATCGTGATACCACCAACCGCGTAGGCTATCGGCTTCTCTAACCAAGTTAATCCGTCCACTGGAGGGGCTATAGCGCCTTGCGGCTTTTGCCAATAAGGTAAGTGTTGCATTGCTTTTAGCAACGAGGTCACAATCCAAACTATTGCCATCAGCACGCTCACAAAGGCTATTTGACCAATCTCAACACCGACATTAAATGCCAGCAGCGCAGCTGGTATCTCTGCTTGTGGTAGGCCTATATCACCCAGCGCCGCAGCAAAACCAAAACCGTGCAATAAGCCAAACGTAGCCGATACCAGGATCGGATAACGCCAGGTTAAAGTGTCACGCTGCGGCTGTGCTATTTCTCTGGCCAGAAACACGATTGACAGCGCTATCACAGCTTCAACCGGTGGTACCGGAACCTGTATTAATGCCAGCGCGGCTAATGTCAGAGTGATGGAGTGGGCAATACTAAAGCCAGTAATGGTGATTAATATACGTCGCCATGAACCAGCGATAAAAATAAGGCAAGCCACAAACAATAGATGGTCTATGCCTTGCCAGATATGTTCAGCACCGAACACTAAATAGGTTTTAGCTACGTCCCAGCGATGTGGCGCACTGGTTACCACAAATGCTGGCATGGCAGGCGTTAAGCGCAATACGTCGGTGGAACTATCAAGTCGGTGGATGCGCACGAGTACTTCGCTGGATATTGCGGTTAATCCAGCGATGGTAATGGTTGTCCCTGCCAGTCCGCCGTGGCGACTAATGATAGATCGTTCAATGAACGCGCCTGCAACAATTGTGCGGCTGATCGGCTTGATGATTTTTATATCATTGGTAAACACCACCTGCAGCGGCAATTTTTTATCCAAGCCACGGGTTGGTACTTTCCACAGCACTGCGTAATCTTCGGCACTGCGTTGTTGCAACTCAAGATAAGCGGGGCGATATTCATCGGCATAGGCCGTTGCGACCGAAAGCAGTAATAACACGACACTGCAAAGGTATTGTTTCATAACGATAGCTTACTCATGTAAAGCTGTATCGAGCTCTGGATATCACTATTAACATCACTATCAGTGCTTACATAATTGGGTACTGTCACCTTATAATTTTTACGTAAACGCTCATAAACAGCTTTGTTAGCCTGTTGACGTTGCAGCCTTTTCCAGTCACGCACGACCTGTTTACGTACGGTATTAAGATTGGCTGGCTTGCCATCAATGCGCTCATCGATACGCACCAAGTGCCAACCAAAACCGGATGTTATCGGTCCCTGCCAACTGCCAGTAGGCATCTTACGTAGAGACTGCAAAAACGGCTCCCCTAATGCGCGTTCAACCTCGGTTTCCGGGATCCGCTCAAATTGATGACTGAGCATTAATGGATCGCCCAATGTGTCGGCATTAGTATCGGCATTACTATCGTTGCTGTTGAGTATGGCTAATAGTTTAAGCGCTTCACTTTGTGCGTTTTCATCGTGGTTGCTGGCGTTAATATAAACCTGACGAAAGCTAAAACGTGATGGCTGGCGATAGCTTTCTTGATGCGCAGCCAGATAGGTGAGTAGTTGCTGTTCTTCGGGTTCGTCCGCTGTGGCTATATCTTCGGATAAGAACTGCAACTTCTGCACCAAACGCCGTTTAATAATTGTATCGTCACGATCTAACCCGAGCGCTAATGCCTCTCGATAAAGCACTTCTTCACGCACATAATGTTGGATCAAGCCCTCTAGTTCTCGCTCCGTTGGTAAACGTTGCCAGCGTTTTTCAAAACCCAATGTCAGTACTTGGATATGACCCTCGGTGACGACTATCTCAGCATCTGCGGTTAACGGATCATCCGCCACCTGCTGAAATAGCACGAATATCGCCGCACCAATCAATAGAAATACTAACAAGGGTTCTTTAAATACTTGCTTCATTATACTGGTTACCGTCCTATCGTCTGTATGGCATACGTGTATTTAATTAACCGGCGTATACCAGATCGGTGAGGTATAAGCGCGTTCGGTGGTGATCATCGGCACTTCCGCAGGCATTTTTAGGTTATAAAATTCAGCCTCGTAAGCGGTCCAGCGAGGGGTGGGGATTTCGATAACCCGAGCATAGTAGAAAGCACTTTGTTTGGCATCAAAATTTGGATCTTGCCAAACCGTGATGAGTTCCGGTTCGCCGATGGAATTAGTCCAGGTTGCACTGGCGATATCTACCGTGTTACCAACCGCAGGCAGTTTGCCTTTCGCGTCAGCTTTGCGATCATCAGACCAAACTACATCATAAACCTGTTCATGCAACGCGCCTTTGTTGTCCAACCAGCCCTTGATAATTTGAATACGATCAAGATTACCGCTGAGAGGATCTTTTAATGCCGCTACCAGGAACGTCGGTGCTTTTTTGCCTTTCGGTTGCGAGGTTAGATTAGCGCCCATCGGCACGCCTTTGGCATAACCGGCTCTGGCAGGTTGACGGTCGCTGGCGTCTTTTATATCAAAATCCCAACCACCAAAGAAGCGTACCACCATGCGACTGCCAGTGGTTGCATAGGTTTCTTTGCGTTGCATGGCGTCGAAGATAGAAGCGCGGGTATTTTCATTAGCCCATACCGCCGCCCAGCCTGATGCTACTGGCGCATAACCCTTGTATTCACCTTTAGCTACTTTAGCCATCGGATGTAAGTAGCGATCTTTGCTGGGCTCGCCGCCAGAATGTTTACCGAAAAAATTGTCTTCCTGAGCGGTTGCTAAACCAGTATGACTGTCGGTGGAACCGATCAAACCAAATTTGTAAGGGTTAGTACCGAACTTGTCCTCCAGTTGCAATCCGGTTTTCAATGCCGAACGCGCATATTCGCCTTTTAACATTGCTTTCTTTTTCAACGCACTGATATCGAGGTTACCTATATCCCAAGTTTCATAGTCGGCGAACTCATCATTGGTAGACAAGTAGGGATGGGTTTCACCGTCGCCTTTAATTTGGGTTACTTCATATAGCCGCTCTCGTTTGGCGCGGGTTTCGACGTATTCTTTGTCGAGTTCAATGCCTTTAAAGGTACTGGTTTCCGGAAACATAATACCGTTACTCAAATTACCATTATGGGCAATGGCTAACACTTGACCCGCCGTTTTTTCTTCGTAGCGATCCATCCAATGCCATAGATCTACCGGATCATTACTGCCTAATGGAGGGGTGGCGGTAAATGGCTCTAATAGTTTGGCGCGATCGGCATTATCTCGATACATTATTACGCGGTGTAAGTTATTACCTTTATCCAACGAGGTCCATTCGTAACCGATGAAAGCCGTAAAGTGACCGGGGTCGTTAGCATCTTCAGCAGCATCTATAATACCATCCCAGGTGTTGCGATAGAGGCTGGTACCTGGCACCGACATTAATTCTTCAGGGAATTTTCCCTGAGAAAAAAGACCAATAATATCCGCTGCTGCTTTAACCCCTTCCTGACCGCCAACTTTAATCATAGAATTCCATTCGCGGCCTTTTTCACTTGCCATTACAAAGGGGGCTCCGGACTGTAATTCAGGGTATAGCCCCATGTTGTCGGAGTGATCCGCCACCACTAAAAAATCCAACGGTCGCGATAACCTGACTGGCTGACCTGTTGATGAGGTCACTTCTTTACCTTTGGCAAAAAGATAAGCATCAGCTGGCAGTAGCGAGGCACCAAAAGTACCAGCGTCAAATGAAATTGCGGTATGTAAATGGGTATCGCCCCACAGCGGTCTATCCGGGAAGTTACGCTGTGCATAGGGTGAGTAGGTTGCTTTTTTACCTGCAGAGAACATCGATGAGGTGTCATCGCTGACAATACCGCCGCTGCCAGTTGAGTTAGCAATTGGGCTGAACGCAAGTGTGGTAAGAGCAATGGATGCAATGGTGGATTTTTTAAAGGTTGTAGGGATTCGCATAAGTTTTCCTGTTTATTTTGTCTAATCAGGGCTGCAATGGCTTGTTGTACTGCGATAGCGTTCCTCGCTGAGGTGGCGGTTTTTAACTTACTTATAGAGTGACGTAAGTGCGCAGCTTTGTCTGAGTGTAGTTGAGAATGTCACAATAATATTGCTGGGTAGACCTGAAATGGTCAAAAAATATAAAAACACGACGCAGTGCACGGCCGTACCCATTAAGGGTTGCTTACTTAAAAAGTAGGTGTAAGTTTATGACGTTAATAACAAAAGCTAATAATTTCATAACATGGATGACTATTTAATATGCTGATCTTCTTTATTTGTATTGCACTATTACTGCTCGCTTACAAGTTCTACAGTCCGTTTGTAGAACGTCAAGCGGGTATCGACCCACTAGCAAAAACACCGCAATCCCGCTTTGCAGATGGCGTGGACTATGTTCCTGTTCACCCAGTCAAAGCCTTCCTAATTCAATTTCTAAATATTGCCGGTGTGGGTCCAATTTTTGGTCCTATTTTGGGTGCCTTGTATGGTCCGATAGCATTAGTGTGGATCGTATTAGGTAATATTATTGGTGGCGCAGTTCATGATTATTATTCTGGTGTACTGAGTATTAAAGAAGACGGTAAAAGTTTACCTGAGATCGCTGGGCATTACTTTAATGTCTATTTCAAAGGGGTGATGCTGGTATTTACTGCCATGTTGTTATTCTTTGTTGGTGTGGTTTTTATTATGAGCCCAGCAGGTTTGCTAAGTAATTTAGAATATTTTGAAGGCACCTTTTTGGCGAATAATGTGTTTTGGGTATTAGTGATCTTAGGCTATTACTTCTTAGCAACTATGTTACCGATTGATAAAATCATTACTAAATTGTACCCAATATTTGGTTTGTTAATGATCGTGATGACAGTGTCTATGGCAGTGGCGTTAATATTTAGTGCACCGCAGTTACCTGAAATGGGTGATATCTTTGCTTATTTCGATCACAGTCATTACAACAATGATTTGTTAGAACCAAATCCAGATGGATTACCGGTTTGGCCGTTACTGTTTGTGACTATTACTTGTGGTGCAATTAGTGGTTTTCATTCAACGCAAGCACCGATCATGGCGCGTTGTTTAACTAATGAGAAATATGTTCGCCCTGTTTATTATGGCGCAATGATGTGTGAAGGTATTGTGGCTTGTGTATGGGCATTAGCGGGTATTGCGGCATTCCCTGGTGGTTATGTTGAGCTAAAAAGTATTCTTGATGCGGGTGGCCCTGGCTTAGTGGTTAACCAAGTGGCGACTACCTATCTTGGCGCTGCTGGTGGCATTATGGCTATTATCGCCGTGGCTATTTTCCCAATTACGTCGGGCGATACTGCTTTTCGTTCGCTGCGTTTAACCATTATTGATGCCTTCAAAATTCCACAAAGTATGCGTAACCGTTTATTAGTGGCAATACCAATCTTAGTGATTGCTTATTTCATGACTAAAATCGATTTCTCATTGATTTGGCGCTATTTCGCATTTTCAAACATGCTTCTTTCTACCAGCGTATTATGGTTAGCGACTAAGTACTTATTTGATCGCGGCACGTTCCATTGGATCGTGAGTTTACCCGCGGTTATCGGCACTAGTATTACGGTGTCTTACATCATGACTGCTGGCATTGGCCTTGGCTTACCGCAAGAAATGAGTCAGCCAGCGGGTATTGCGGTTGGTGTAATGGGGCTAATTGCCTTGATATTAGCACACCTTAAACGTAAACCTGTGGCAACTATTGAGTAGGGAAAAGAGTTGATAGAAATAGGCGGTAGGGGGATTATCCAGCCGCTTTCGATGCTAACTAAGCAATACTAAGGAAAATATTTTCTCGCGTATTCAGCTGATTTAATCAGTAACACTAACGATGGAATGACAATAACAAAACCGAGAGCAAAGATAATTTTATTGTTTTCTAAAAGTTCATAGGTTGAATAAAAAGTAATAAACAACAACACCGTAATATGTAGCTTGTGGAGTTTTGGATTGCTTATTGCAAATTTACAATATTTTCTAATCATATATCCCATCTTTTAATATTAAACACTTCATATCTGAGCTTATTATACATACATTGGTATGTGCTTAGGCGTATGTGTTCACATAAATGGTTAAATAAGCATTTGGGAGTAGAGTTTATATACTAATCTGTTATAGAAAATACTAGTTAATCAAAGGCAATGTTTTGGTTCGGTATTCTTCGTCTGTTTAAATTAGTATTATTAATAAAACAAAGCACTTTCAATTTTCGTCAACTAGTCTTGTTAAAAAACAAGGAGATGGTTGATGAAACCTTTAAGTAAAAAGCTAAGTTTAATTATGTGCGGTATGGTTGCGTCGGTGCAACCCGTGCTTGCTGAAACGGAAGGCAAAATCTATTTAAACCCTGCTATTGGTTATCATATGTTTGGTTCTAAATTGGGTGTTGAAGACAGTGAAGCGCTAGTGATTGGTGGTGAATATGTTATTAGCCCTAAGTTTGGTGCCGAAGTCAGTTACCTTTATGGTAGCTCTGACGCGAAAGATGTAAATCTAAGTGTCGATAATTCTCAATATACCCTCGATGGCCTCTATTACACACCTGAGGTCGGTAACTTTCAGCCCTTTCTAAATGCCGGTGTTGGTCATGGCACATTTGATGCTGGATCTGCTGATACCAAAGAAACCCAACTTAATCTAGGTCTCGGTAGTCGTTATCATTTTAACGAAAAGTGGTCAGCGCGATTGCAGGCCAAAATGATCAACAGTTTAGATGACGAGCGTTGGGATTCGTTGGTTACTGCTGGTATTAGCTATGCGTTTGGTGGCAAGAGTAAAGCGGCGCCTATCGTGGTATTACTTGATGGTGATGGCGACTCGGTCCTTGATGAACATGATCAATGTCCCAATACGCCCGATGGTGTCTATGTTGATGAAATGGGTTGCGCATTCGATCGCGATGGTGACGGGGTTCCTGATTACCTAGACCAATGCCCGGATAGTCCGTCACTGGATAATTTAGATGAGAATGGTTGTGCGATAGTCGTTGCCATGGAACAACCTGAATCGATTAAGTTAGAAGTTAAATTTGCTAATAATTCGGCTGAAATACCAGAAAGTGCTAAAAGTGAGATTAAAGCGGTTGCTGATTTGATGACGCAATTCCCAAATGCTAATGTTGAAATTGAAGGGCATTCGGATAGTAGCGGTGATGCGACTTACAATAAGACATTATCACAACGTCGTGCAGATGCAGTTCGCGATATTATAGTGAGTGATTATGGTGTTGATGCAGCTCGCGTGTCTGCTGTCGGTTATGGTCAGGAGCAACCGATTGCTAGTAATGATACCAAAGAAGGCCGTTTAGAAAATCGTCGTGTCATTGCGAATATCAGTTATAAATAGTGAGTAGAGTTAATGCTTATTAAGCCAGTTAATTGCCGTTATAAAGTTGCTAACTGGCTTTTTTGTTTCTTAAAATCGCTTCAACACTGGTGAGCTTGATACTGATTTTTACATCTAAAACACGATAGTTATAATAACATTATCTTTTTATGTCTATACCGTAACATAAATACTTTTATAGTTGTGTGATGATATAAAATCTCTTTAGTTCTTTATTTAATAAGGGAAATATTCATTTAAGAGTGTTATTTTTCAAAAGGATTTTGGGTGGCAATGTGATAAATAAAAAAAAGTTCCTAGTCATTGATGATTCAACTTTTAGCATATCTTTAATACGCTGGATACTTAACAGTGCCGGTGTTTCGAATGATTTTATTTATAGTACGACTGACAGCCTAAAAGCTATCCGTTTATTGTCTCAGCATCGCTATGATGTGGTTATTTGTGATTACAATATGAATCATCACATTGATGGCGCGCTTATTTTTGATGAAGTAAAACAGCGTAAGTTAATCGGACGTAATACCGTGTTTATTTGTGTTACTGGCGATAGTTCGGTTTCTGTAGTAACGCATTTCATTGAGTTAGAGCCTGATGATTATTTGCTTAAACCGTTTTGCTCAGAAGAGTTCATCCATAGGATCGAAGCGGTGCTAACTCGTAAAGCCATGATAGCTCCGCTACTATCGGCAATGGACAATCAAGATTATCAATTAGTTCTGAATTTATGTGAGGACTATCGCACCAGCCATACGCAGTATGTCAATTATGTAGATCGTATCTATGGTGATTGTTTATTACGTTTAAAGCGGCATGATGAAGCCTTGGCATTTTATCAAAAATCCTGCGAAGAAACTGGCTCCCTCTGGTCTGAAATAGGCTTAGGCCAAACCTACCAATCGTTAGGTGATTTGGATAATGCCGAAAATATTTTTAAAGACATATTAGCCAAGCACCCGCGTCAGCCTGTCGCTCGTCAAAATCTTGCTAGTTGTATGATGGTGAGAGATAAACTGCCAGATGCAATTCATGAATTTAACGTCGCGCATAAAGTTAATCCAGCAAATCCACATCGTGAACTTATACTTGCCAATTTATATACAGCGTTACAGCAACATGACAAAGCGGCGGCTGGCTTTCAACGCTTTACAGCCAAAGTTGAAGATACCAGCCGTTATAGTTACGGCGTAGCGATGAATACCTATGTATCACTTTTACTGGCTAGCTTGTATACCGAAGTAACTCAAGAACACGATGAATTACTGAGTCAGGCACAGTGTAAAATTAAGCATTTTAGTATTAAAGCGGAAGGGGATCGTATTGCTGAGTTTAATTTATTAATAGGGCTTGGGATCCTTGCTTATATCAATGGCGATATTAAAAGTGCATTGATCGTGGTACATAAAGTGAGCACTGCTGATAAACCAGTAGTCGACTTCTATACTGAATTGAATATTACAAGATTATATGGATTATGTGGTATTCCCGATTTGTATGAAAGGTCTGTGTTATGTGCTCAGGAACTGTGTAAAAACACAAATGATGATATTTTAATGTTAAGTCAAGTTAAGATGTTAGATGGTGCAAAAACTGAGATTCAACAACGTTTAGAAGAAGGCAAAAAATTAACCGAAAAAGCACTAGAGCAGCGTCAAGAAAATGCGGCTAATCAAGCTATAAGCTACGCTTATAAAGCTTTCCACCGGGTCCCATTTCATTATAATAATTGTCGTTTGATTATTGAGTTAACGGCTTTGGCAACCCCTTCTGAATCCCATACAGAAACCAGTATGCATGAACGTGAAAGTATTCTTAAATCGTGTGATTGGATCTATGAAAATGATAATCGTCCCACAGCAGAAGAAAAGCGCCGTACACGAGAACTGTTTAATTTAGCGATAGATAAGTTTCATACTAAAGTGTAATGACGATTAATCATTGTATTGGTTCGTTATCGGTTTTTCTTAAACAGGGTGAAAAACAGATGTGAATCAATGTTTATACTATTTTGTTTAGCTGATTTAGTGTTGACTGAATATCGGTATGGATCTTACGCTGTTCTCTTCTACTCTTAACGTATTATTGTCAAATAATTAACCGACCTGTGCTGGTGGTTATTGGCGGCTATATTAGAGCAGGAGTGTAAACGATGAACATTACTTTTCTTGGTGGTACGGAAACGGTTACAGGTTCAAAATACTTTGTGGAATCAGGCAATACTAAGATTTTAGTCGACTGCGGTCTGTACCAGGGTTACAAATGGTTACGAGAACGTAACCGTGAGCCGCTACCGTTAGATATTCAATCCCTCGATGCTATCGTGCTTACTCACGCTCATTTAGATCATTCTGGCTTTATTCCTGCGCTATATAAACAAGGCTACCGCGGACCTATTTATACACATGCTGCGACGATCAGTTTATGCAGTATTCTGTTGCCGGATAGCGGTAAGATCCAAGAGGAAGACGCGCGTTATTTTAATAAATATAAAATCAGTAAGCATGGCAAACCGGAACCCTTGTATGACAAGGCTACTGCTGAGGCAAGTTTAGTACTCTTCAAGGCTGTGCCGTTCGATCAGGCCTTTACCATTGGGAATATTACGGTGACATTACAAACTGCCGGTCATATCTTAGGGGCTGCGAGTGTGATCCTGCAGGTTGAAGGTAAACGCATCGGATTTTCTGGTGATGTGGGTCAGCCTAATGATGTCATCATGTATCCGCCTAAACCTTTACCAGATCTTGATCTGTTAATGCTTGAGTCTACCTATGGTAATCGCTTACACGGCGATGATGATCCGTATGAACAATTAGCCCAGGTGGTTAACGCCACGGCGAAAAAGGGTGGCACATTATTAATACCCAGTTTTGCAGTGGGGAGAACTGAGGCTATTCAGCATATGCTGGCAACCTTGATTGCGGAAGAGCGTATTCCTAAATTACCCATCTATCTCGATAGTCCCATGGCCATTAGTGTGTTTGATATCTACTGCGAATTTGATGAATTACACCGGTTAAACAGATCACAATGCCGTGATATGACCAACTTGGTTAAATTCACTCGTGATGTTGATGAATCAAAATTACTGCATGACATTGTTATGCCACATATTATTATTGCTGGTAGTGGCATGGCGACGGGGGGGCGTATTATTCATCACATGAAACGGCTGATTGGCGATCATCGCACCACGGTATTGTTTATTGGTTATGTCAGTGGCGGCACGCGTGGTGCGAAAATGCTGGCTGGTTGTGAACGGGTAAAAATTCATGGTGAATGGTTACCGATAAAAGCTGATATTGAGGTATTAGATGGTTTATCTGGTCATGGTGATTACGTCGATTTAACCAATTGGCTGCAAGCGTCAAAGCTGACTAAAAATACGCGCATCCAATTAGTGCATGGTGATCCCGATGCCAGTGAAGCGATGCGAGATCATTTACGTCAACATACTAAATTTGATGTTGAAGTCGCCAGTTACCATAAAATATTACGGCTTTAACTGGTTATTTCGGTTTTGGATAATTAATACTAACGTATTCAGGCTCTTCAACACCAGCGTCTTGATTTAATACCCGTGTAAGCGCGAAGTAATAGTTCGTTAAGGCATTTGTAAAGCGGGGCAGGGTTTCCGGGATTTTCTTGCCTGCTTTATCAACCAATACTAATTGGCGCACGACCTTCTTACTTAAACTGCGACATTGATGTAATTGGATCACCGGGCCTGTACCTCTTGGCAGTACAAAGCGTTTTGCATTATCAGTGACTTGGGCTTTAAAGTAATTAAGATCTGTTAATAGATCTTGTATGTCGTCTTCAAATATTCCGCATTTACCTCGAATCGAACCATTCAAATTAAAAATCTTTGGCTGTAAACGTTCCAGTGATGCACGTACTTCAGTGTTGGTTACTTGCGATAACGCTAAGCCAGTATAAGTACATAACTCATCGGTTAAGATCTCAAAATCACAAAGTGGGCTGTCTTCAAAGATGAAAGGATAGCAAAGCTCATCTATGTTGCCCGACGCTTTTAATGTCATCACGTTACCATTTAATTAGAATTATAATTCGCTACTTTAACATGCTTGGTGATTTATTGGAGATAGGCGATTGAATCTGCTTTTCTTTATTGGCTCTCGGTAGCATATCTATTTAGAGCAAAGTACAATGCCCCCATCTTCGGAATACGGTGAAAATCCGTAACGGGCGCGCCACTGTGTGGTGTCACTAGCTGCATTGGCAGGGCTAAGTACACTGAGTCAGATACGAAGAGCACGATTTACATGCGGTAAATCGTTTCAATTTGTACGCGATTTACAGGAGTTACCATGCCTTGGGCTAGTTTTAAGCATATTTTCTATACGCTAATTTTATTTATTTCATTTCCATCTTTGGCGAATACCAGCTATCCATTAACAGTGCTCGATGGATTAGGTCATGCCATTGTCATTGAAAAACAACCACAACGAATTTCATCAAAAACGTTATTTAGCGATGCGGTGTTATTAGATCTGGTTGATGAAACGGCATTATCGAGCTTAACCGATCTGGCTATCAACCCCAATTATTCACTGATTATTGACCGTTTACCTGAAAGCATGCCGCTATTGGGGCTAAATATTGAAATGATTATCGCTAATCGCCCAGACATTGTGTTTGCGGCGAACTGGAGTGATCCTGCAAAACTCAGTATTTTAGAAAATGTGGGTATTACCGTGTTTCGTTTACAAGCGCCTAAAAATATCGATGAGATTGAAACTGAGATATTACGGGTTGGTATGATCGTGAATAAAAGTGATGAAGCACAACAAATTATCTCGACGATGCGGTTACGTTTAAAAGCAGATATTATTCCTGCTAAACATCAATTTACTGGCATGGATTACAACCCTTGGGGAACCTCCAGTGGCAGAGATTCTTCGTGGAATGGTCTGTTAGAACAAGCTAATGTGGTTAATATAATTAAAGACTATACGACAGATAAATACGGACAGGTGCCTATTTCTAAAGAAATGATCATCACGTTAAATCCAGAGGTATTGTTTATACCGGCGTGGGTATATGGCGATGAGAATACCGCCGAGCAATTTAAGCTACAAGTCTTATCTGATCCTTCGTTACAATCGGTTAGTGCGATTAAAAATAACCGTATTTATCAAGTCCCCCATGCGCTGCGCGGTGTATATAGCCAGTATTATGTCGATGCGATCCGTTTTATTAATCATTCAGTGTATAAGAAATAAAGATGCCTTTTTATCGATTTACTTCAATACAAATACTGTGTTCTGTGTTGCTATTTATAGGGCTGTTTTTACTGTATCTGAGCTTAGGTGCTATCCATATTCCTATTCGAGATATTTTAGATTTGTTTAAAACCTATCTTGTCGGTGGCAGCGAATTAGCACTAGCAGAACAACCGTTAGCATCTGCGGTTGTGCTGCACATCCGTTTACCGCGAGCTTGTGCGGCTATTTTCGCTGGTGGAGCGTTAGCACTTGCTGGTGCTTGCACGCAAGGGTTATTCAAAAACCCATTGGCGAGTCCGGATGTATTAGGTGTTAGTTCTGGTAGTAGTTTTGGCGCGGTACTGGCGATTGTAACTGGCTTAGCTGTGATGGACCCAATGTGGTTACCTATTTTTACAACCGTGGGTGCATTGGTTGCTGCTGGGTTAATTTATCTATTAGCCTCTCGTCATTCTTCCACCCAGATTTTGTTTCTTATTTTAACTGGCTTGGCATTATCCAGTTTGTTAGGAGGGGCTAGAATGGGCTTGTTGTTAATGGCACAGCAATATGAAATGAGCCAGTTTGTATTTTGGGCGATGGGGGGATTAGATGGTAGAACCTGGTCACAGTTGATGTGGCCAGCACCTGTTATCACTGTTGTGGCGGTGTTATTGTTACGAGAAAGTCGCTCGTTAAATCTTTTAGCCTTGGGAGAAGAAAGTGCTCATGGCTTAGGCTTAAATGTAAAAAAAACGCGGTTTAAATTGTTGTTGTACGCGACCTTACTAACGGCTATGTCAATTGCTGTCGCCGGACCCATAGGTTTTATTGGTTTGATGGTACCGCATTTGGTGCGTTTAATCGTCGGGCCTACGCATGAGAAACTGCTGCCGTTTTCGGCGCTGTTTGGGGTTGTTTTTCTGCTTGCTTGCGATCTTCTCGGGCGCTGGATTATTGCTCCCAATGAACTGAAAGTTGGCATTATTACATCCTTCATTGGTGGTTGTTATTTTATAGCCTTAATTATTCGCTTTCAGCGTAAAGGCAGCTTTGTATGAATACTACATTATTGAGTGTTTCCAAGTTAAGTTATAAAGCCGGAGACAAAACTTTATTAAGCGATATCTCACTATCTATTCAACCAGGTGAGCTGGTGGGCATTATTGGCCCTAATGGCGCTGGTAAAAGTACCTTAATGAAATGCTTAAGTGGCTTTCAAAGATACAGCGGTGGCGAGGTATTAATAAAAGGCCTGTCATTAACTCAGTTATCAGATATAGACCGAGCTCGTGATGTTAGTTATTTACCACAGTACAGTGAAATTGCCTTTCCATTTAGTGTGATGGAAACTGTGGCTTTTGGTTTTCATGTACAGCAACAAACACAACCTATGTCAGCAAAAATAATTGCCGCGCAATCCATTGACGCACTTACGTTAGTTGGTATCGGTCATTTAAAAGACCGTTCTATTACCGCATTATCGGGTGGTGAGAAACAGTTGGTACATTTTGCGCGTTTATTAGTGCAAGGTGCGCCGTTGATGCTACTTGATGAACCGACGGCAAGTCTGGATATTGGCCATGAATCACAACTGATGAATGTGTTATATCAACAATGCCAGCAAGGTAAGTCGGCATTAGTGGCTATCCATAATTTAAATACCGCGGCAGAATTTTGTGACCGTCTTATTTTAGTGGATAAAGGGATGATCATCGCGGAAGGAAAACCGAGTGATGTTTTGACAAAAGCCAACATCCATCGTTTGTATCAAGACTTTGTTATCGTGTCTCAGCATGCGGAAACTGGAAACACCATCGTCTCGCCGTATAGGAAGTAATGTGATCGTTAGGTCAAATTGATCAAATGTTAGCTTATATTGTTACTTTAACGTGATGTGATGCTGCTATTTGTATTTGTTTTATATATAATAAATACCAAGTGTCTCCTTAGCTCAGCTGGATAGAGCGGCTCCCTCCTAAGGAGCAGGCCACAGGTTCGAATCCTGTAGGGGACACCATATTTAACCGCAACAACTCTTATCGGCAACCCCCACTGGTCATCCCTTTACCTTATCACCTCTTAGCTGCCATTTTTTACCTTATCACATGGTCAAGCGCGGATTGTAATGCTTGCTCCCTCGATGTGCAGTGATTGTTACTTGGGATCAAATTCAATACGTTCAACTTCTCTAATTGCTCACGCGTGTCGATATTCGGGCATAACAATAACACCTCACAGTTAGCGTCTAATGCATCTTTTATGGCATTCTCTAGTGCCAATCCTACGGTCACATCTATCATAGGCACATCACTTAAATCTAATATCATCACTTGATAATTGGCAATACTGGCATGCTGGCGCGATATCGCTTTTGATACGCTAAATATCATCGGTCCTGATAAGTAGAAAAATAATACTTTGCCATTGGCTTTATCCAATATGACACGCTCAGTTTCGGTCAGCGGCACATCGTTATCAGTATCGCTAATGGCTTTAACTTGTCGTGCTTGCGCTCGACTTAATTGCTCAATAATGATGATGTTGGAAATAAAGACCCCTAGGCCAACAGCAACAATCAAATCGACAAACACGGTGAGGAACATCACGCCGTACATGATAGCCATACCTTGGATACTGACCTTGTGCGCCCGTTGAATGAAGCTCCAATCTAAAATATTAAACCCCACATACACCGCAATACCTGCTAATACCGCCATTGGGATTGGTTCTGTTAATCCACCTGCGATTAATACCACCAGTGCTAACACCAGAGCTCGAACCATACCTGACAGTGGTGAATGAGCGCCAACTTGTATGTTGGTTACTGTGCCCATCGTTGCACCTGCACCTGGTAGCGCGCCGAATAAACCTGAAATCATATTGGCAATGCCTTGGCCGCGCAGTTCTTTATCTGAATCATGTTCTTTACGTGTTAACGAGTCACCAATGACTGCGGTTAACAAGGTATCAATACAACCTAAGGTACCAAGTACTAAGGCATCGATAACCATAGTGGTGAACATTTCGGCATTAAAATGCGGTAATACTAATGACGGTAACCCTGCGGGGATTTCACCAATGCGGCGAATACTGTCGGTATCAAAAAGCAGTACTGACAACAGTGTTACGGCCACTAACGCGACCAGCTGAGCAGGCACATACTTGCGGTATTGTTTAGGGAAATAGAATAGTACCGCTAAAGTGAGTAAGCCTAAAAATAGCTCGCTGAAACTGACATTTGCTAAGGTATCCGGTAATGCTGATAAGGTACCGACGACACCACCAGACGGTGCTGCATGACCTAAGAGTGGTGATAATTGTAAGATGATTAGAATAACACCGATGCCAGACATAAAACCTGAGATGACACTGTAAGGCATTAATGTGACATATTTCCCCAGTTTTAAGGTGCCGAGTAATATTTGAAAGGCGCCAGCCATCATCACTACAGTGAAGGACATCGCCATGCCGGTTTCTGGGTATTTCGCCATCATGCTGGTGAGTACGGCTGTCATGATCACTGTCATTGGCCCAGTGGGTTCTGAAATTAACGTCGTCGAGCCACCAAAAAGCGCCGCAAAAAAGCCGACCATAATGGCGCCCCAAAGGCCAGCTTCTGCTCCTGCGCCAGAGGCAACACCAAAGGCTAATGCCAATGGCAGCGAGATGATAGCTGTGGTAACACCACCAAAAACATCACCTTTTAAATTGATATTTGCAAAACGATTTCCAAACAAAATCCAAATCTCCGTAGTAAAAACGCTATTCAAGGGGCTTATATTGGCATTACTTATCCAGGCTAAATTGCGCCATTTGCTGGCTAAGCATATTTTGGTTATCAGCAATAAAGTTGATATGACCTAATTTGCGCTTAGGTTTAACGCTTTTGTTGTACCAGTATAGCTTGGCATTTTCGGCTATCGCGGCAAAAGGCGGGCGCTCAGTACCGACAATATTCAGCATACCTGTGGGGGCTATTTGTGCGGTACTGCCGAGGCTGAGTCCAGCTAAGGCTCTGATATGATTTTCAAACTGGCAAGTAATACTGCCTAGTTGCGTCCAATGACCACTATTGTGTACACGAGGCGCTAGCTCATTAATCATCAGCTTATCGCCAATAACAAAACATTCCATTGCCATAATGCCGACATAATCTAATTTATTCAGCAAGCTTGCCATGTAGTACTGGGCTTGCAATCTCAGCTCAACAGTGATGTTCGCTGCAGGGGCCGTAGAGCGGATTAACATGCCTTGCACGTGTTCATTATCGGTAAGAGAGTAGTGCTCAATTTGACCATTTTGATGGCGAACAGAGATCAGCGATACTTCTTTATCAAAATCGACAAAGGCTTCAATGATGTAGTCTTTAATATCTAACGTATCAAACTGCTGGGCATCTTCGTGGTTTTTAATCAGCCATTGATTTTTGCCATCGTAGCCTTCGGTGCATGATTTCACCATCACAGGGTAGCCTAATGCCTGCACTGCTTGTTGCGCGCTAGTATTATAAAGATACGGTGATGTTGGTATGGCTAAACTGGTTAATAACTGTTTTTCTTCACCGCGATGTTGGCAGGCTCTTATCGCAGCAATACTCGGGTAAATGGCACAATAAGCCGTTAACGCTTTTAATAACTCGAGGTCGACTTGCTCTTTTTCAACGGTAATGCAATCAGGTTTTCCTAATGCTTGATACAACTGCTCAACGTCTTGGTCGTTATAACACTGGCTCGTTGCACATTTATTCGGTGCTGGTGTGATGATGCCTAAACCTGCCACACAGTCTTGGTTTTGGTTTAGATCGTCGTGAATAAAGCTAAATTTAATCCCTAAAGGTAATCCTGCTAGGGCCAACATACGCGACAGTTGGCCACAACCGACAATGGCTATACGCATTATTCTACCTCCCAACCGATACTTGCAGTTTGTTCCTTACGCCATGCTTTTACTTTGCTTTGTAATGCAGAGTTGTGGGTTGCCAGCATCTGAGCCGCTAATAAACCAGCATTAAAGGCACCGGCTTCACCGATGGCTTGAGTCGCGACTGCAACACCTTTAGGCATTTGCACAATAGATAACAAGCTATCCATGCCTTTTAACGCATTACTTTTTACCGGTACACCAATCACAGGTAGGCAAGTAAGCGCTGCTGTCATGCCGGGAAGATGCGCAGCGCCTCCTGCTCCAGCAATAATGACGCTGTAGTTTTCTTCGGCTGCTTGGGCAAACTCATACAATCTCTCTGGTGTGCGATGCGCTGACACCACCATGGCTTCAAACGGGATCTCAAATTGCTCAAGCACCTTAGCCGCGTGACGCATTACTGGCCAGTCTGATTTAGAACCCATGATGATAGCTACTTTATATTGTGTCATTGTTATTATCCTAATTATCTAACGTGTTATTACGATGAAGGTAAAAATAGCAATAAGTTGCAATAGATAAAAATAGATATTATCTATCTTAGCTATAGACTATTATCTATATGGTTATTTATTCTTAGTTGGCGTTAGCATCATGCCGTAGCACCGCAACATGTCGTAATATAGTAGGGAAGTTATTATGCAATCACGTATTCATGCTCATATTGGCACCATGAGGCAACTTGAGATCTTGTTGGCTGTGCATGATCAGGGCAGTATTAATGAGGCTGCTAAAGCGTTATTTTTAACCCAGCCGACCGTTTCAATTCAGATGCGTAAACTCAGCGATGCGATTGGCGAGCCCTTATATAAATTTGTAAACCGTCAGCTTATTTTTACCGATGTGGGTTTAGAGTTAGTGAAAACTGCGGTCGAAGTACTCGATAGTTTTGCGCGTTTAGACATGACATTAGGCAATATACGCAAGACTAAACCCGGTACCTTAAGGTTGGCCGTGGTGACCACGTCAAAGTATTTTATTCCTCATCTGCTGGGGCCTTTCTGCGAGCAGTTTCCTGATGTTGATATTCAATTAAATATTGGTAATCGGGAGAAAACCATTGAGCGGATGAAGCAGGGCGTCGATGATTTTTATGTTTTTAGTCATCCGCCACAGGATATTGATGCGCAAAGTCTGGAGTTTCTAGAGAACCCTTTGGTGGCGATTGCCCATCAAGATCATCCGCTCGGTAAGCTCAAATCAATTAGTTTAGCGGACTTGTGTGATGAACCTTTTTTAATGCGCGAAAAAGGATCAGGTACGCGATATGCGATTGAAGAATTATTTAAAAAGAATGGATTGAAACCGAATATAAAAATGACAATCGAAAGTAATGAAGCTATTAAGCATGCTGTTATGTCTAAATTAGGCATCACTATTATATCTGCTCACACGCTTACTTATGGTGGTCAAAGCGGATTAATACGTTTACCGGTTAAAGAGTTGCCGATAGATTCTCATTGGTTCTTTTTGTGGTTAACATCGAAACGTCCAACATTAATAGCCTCTGCTTTTTTAAAGCATATTGAGACCAATGGTAGAGAATTATTGCAGAATGAGCTGGATAGAAGTGCGTTGGATTAACTATTGATAATGGCTATTTTCTGAAGGCGTATCCCTTTGATACGAACAGTGTGTATCAAAGGGAGAGTACGGTTGTTCTTGTTAAAGCTATAGTTTTACTATCACATCTTCCATTGCTAAACGTGATTTTGGTGGTGCGATGTTGTAATCGTTTCCTGCATCACGGTAACCGATTGCGAGCGCCACATCAGTAACGTAACCATCTAATTCTACAGCAAATTCTTTGCTAACTAAATCGGTATCAATGCCTTCCATTGGTGTTGAATCAATATTCAAGCGTGCCAATGTGTGCATAGTATTGCCCAGCGCTAGATACGTCTGTGCTTTAGTCCAAGCCGATGTATCGCCATCTTCACCTGTGTTTAATTCAACAAAAGCAAACGCACCGAATGCACCTTCTTTTTCTTCCGGTTTAGTACGTTTATCTGTGATGCCTTTATCAATGACTGCCTCGTAGTTTTCGCGAGTATAAGCGGGGTTATGCGCAAAAATAATCGTGTGCGATGAAGTGAAGATATGCGGTTGGTTAAACTGAAATTTATTGGCAAAAGTATTGTGCATACGCTGTTTTGCTGCATCACTTTCGATAACAATAAACTTCCACGGTTGTGAGTTAATTGATGATGCAGATAAACGCATTGCTTCCATGATCACGGCAAGATCTTCTTGAGATACTTTTTTTGAAGCATCAAACTTTTTAGTTGTATAACGGTTGCTTAAATCTTTGATAATTTGGTGTGTCATAATAAAACCTTAATAAATTTGGGCATACAAGTAGTGATCATGTTTAATTGGGATTAATATTTTATGCGATTTTAGTGATTTCGTTTAACGTGAAATTCACTACAGCACCTTCAGTTGCTTGCACATACATAGTTAAATGTGGGCTGTTAAGGTGTTGTTCTAATAATGCTTTACTTGCCCAGTTCTCAATAAAAGTAAACTGCGCAGGATTACTATTATCTTGGTGCAAGTCGTATTGGATGCAACCTTCTTCAAGTCGGGTTGGTGCAATCAACTTCAATAATTCGGCTTTGACGAATTCAATCTTATCTGCTCTGGCTTCGATATTGGCAACAAGCGTTAATGGCATAGTCATATTCATCTACCTTTTATTCGTTGTTCACTTAGTGAGTGAGGACATTATCCCTGATTATTGCTATTCTTAAAAGATGGTAATACAACTAACAGTTTCAAAAAATATTTGATAATGAACATTCAAGACCTAACTCTTTTTGTGCGAACAGCGCAAACATGTAATATCACCGCATCCGCACTGCAGTTGGAAATGTCACCAGCAGCGGCGAGTGCAGCCTTAAAACGCCTAGAGAAACAGTTAGGTGTACAACTTTTTATTCGCTCGACACGTAAATTACGGATCACCGCGGAAGGTGAACGTTACTTATTGCACTGCACTGAGGCGTTAGCTGCGTTAGAGAAAGGCAAAGCGTCGTTAAATGAAATGCAGGGTAAAATTGCCGGTGAAATTCGTTTATCTGCGTCCTCTGATTTAGGCCGGAATATTGTCTTGCCTTGGCTTGATGAGGTGATGGATGCCTATCCTGAGTTATCTATACAGCTCAATGTTGGTGATAATTTAGCTGACTTTTATCATGACAAAGTAGATATGGCGCTGCGTTATGGCGAACCTGACGATTCATCGCTGGTGGCTTTTCTGATCGCCAAAATAGATCGGGTGGTCTGTGCATCACCAGCCTATTTAGCGAAATATGGTGAGCCGATGCATCCTCATGAATTATCACAACGTAACTGTTTACTCTATCGGTTTGGCGAGCGTGTTTATGATACTTGGCCATTTGCGGATAGTACGGGTAAATATAATGTCAAAGTGGCCGGTAATCGGTTAAGTAATGACGCCGATGTTGTGCACCGCTGGGTTGTTGCTGGCAAAGGCATTACCATGAAATCGCGCTTAGATATGGCCGTGGACTTGCGTTTGGGCAATGTGGTTGAATTACTGAGTGATTTTAATTCTTCACCGATTAATTTATGGTTAATTTGTCCTAACCGTACCCAAGTTACCCCGGCGATGTTGATGTTGCGCGATATGTTACGCAGCAAGTGTGAAGCGGCGTTAAGTTAGCGCTGTTTGGTGCTACATCTCGCTATAAAGGTATGCTAAAGTGATTTCATCTATATTTTGTTAATTATGCTGTATAACAAGGATTTTTATGACTATTGGTATTGGTGGTTCAACTGCTGAATTGGAATTAGCTAAACTGGCTGATATGACTGCAGATGTTAACGCAGTCTCGTTACAAGAATTTAATGATCGTATCGAAAGCGCACAAGTGATCATGCAGCGTGAAGGCATTAACGCTATTTATCTTAATGCAGGTACAAACTTGTATTATTTCACTGGTATGCGTTGGGGCGCGGGTGAACGACTGGTTGGCGCTATATTACCAGCTGTGGGTGATGTACAGTTTATAGCACCGCGTTTTGAACAAGATACCATTAATGAATTTATGGTTGTAAAAGGTCCGCTACATTGCTGGCATGAACATGAAAGCCCTGCGCAGTTATTTGGTGAGATCTTAGCGAAACTTGATATTACCGACGGTACTGTGGGTATCGATGAAGCAACAGCCTTCTTTATGTTTAATAACATTCGCCATGCCCATCCGCAGTTTGAATATATCGATGCCAAAGTAGTTACAGCAGGTTGCCGTCAGCAAAAATCAGACGCTGAAATTGCATTATTACAACGTGCAAAAGACATGACAATAGAAGTGCATAAAGCCGCTGCCCGTATCTTACGTTTAGATATTTGCACGACAGAAGTAGAAGAATTCATTCATCAAGCCCATAAAGCAGTGGGTGCGCCAAAAGGTTCTTATTTCTGCATCGTATTATTTGGTAAAGCTAGCTCGTTCCCACACGGCGTGAAAGACCCACAATTCTTAAAGCAAGACGACGTGGTATTGATTGATACCGGTTGTCAGCTACACGGTTATAACTCTGACATTACTCGTACTTATGTATTTGGTGAAGCCAGTGATGAAGTACGTGCGGCTTGGCTAAGTGAAAAAAATGCCCAGCAAGCAGCGTTTGATGCAGCGCAGATTAATGTCGCTTGTCAGGATGTTGATGCGGCGGCGCGGGTATCACTAGAAGCAGATGGTTTTGGACCGGGTTATGATTTACCGGGACTACCGCACCGTACAGGTCACGGTATTGGTTTAGATATTCATGAATGGCCATATTTAGTGGGTAACGATACCACGCCACTAGCGAAAGGTATGTGTTTCAGTAACGAACCTATGTTAGTTATTCCTGGTAAGTTTGGTATTCGTTTAGAAGATCATTTTTACATGACAGATGCAGGACCGCAGTGGTTTACCCAACCATCGCACTCGATTGATGACCCATTTGGTTATGAAGCTTAAAGTTGATTAGTTAGGCGCTGTAAGCTGTATTTTATTAGTGAAATATTAGCTATTACCGTGTTATAAAAAGAATAAAGCCCGCTAGATAACATCTAGCGGGCTTTTTTCATATTTGGCATTAGGTATTAACGGTTTTATCCAGAACTAAATATCTAGAGATTAATTCTCTTATCTAAAGTTAACTACTTGTTGTTAGCAACGTGTGTTGCAATCACATCCATCAATGTTGGAGATAGACAGTCGTAAGACTCAAGACCGAGTGCGTTCAACTGCTCTCTGATTGCGACCATGTCTTTCGGGTCAGTACCTGTTTCAATGATTGATGAAACAAATGCAGCGAACTCTGGTGCAGACCAACCTTTATCGCTAGACAGTTCTGTATGAACGAAGTCTAAACCAAAGAATGGGTGAGTTTGATCTTCAATGCGACCATACATGTGCACGCCACAATCTTTACACGCAAAGCGTTGGATCGTTGCTGTTGCGTCAACCACATTTAGTTTCTTAGCGTTGCTTGTTACGCTTAATTTATCTTTTGACACGACTGCAACTTGTGAGAATAAAGCATCTTTAGGTTTCCAGCATTTTGAACAACCACAAGCATGGTTATGTGCTGTTTGGCTGCCGATTTTCACAGTTACTTTATTACTGTTACAGTGGCACTGCAGAGTACCGCCATTAAAGTTACTTGCTGTTGGTGCGATACCGCCGTCCATTGCTGGGTGGATATTGATGTTACTTGCTGTGCAAAATGTACTTTTACATTTGTTTATAATTTTATTTATCATTTTTAATTCCAATTAGTTTGATGCAGGTGCGAATGATGCGTCAGCGTTTCTGTGTGCAGTGTAGATAGCTTCGCCATCACTTTCTGCATCAAAGATAACTGTTACGTCTGGTGAGAAAAGGATCACGTCGCCAACTTCTGCAATGTATTTATTACCTTCTTTGTCACGAACTATGATCGTTCCTTTGGTGATAACCTTGTATTCAACTGAATCATAAGCATATTCAAATTCAACACCTGGTTGCATTGCAAAATGACCAATCGTTAATGCGTTGCTATTGTTGGTGACGGCAACTTCTGCCATTTGGCTTTTTAGGCCTTCCACTTCAAGCAACTTGCTTAGATCATTTAATTTGAATGAACCTGATTTAAAAAGAAAAATACCCGGTTTGTTGGTTAATGTAGACATCTAATATCCTTTATAGAATCAAATCACATGTGTGCTGATTATTTAGTTTTGATTGTGGTTTCTGTTTCGATGAAGGGCATTCTACATTTGGGCAGGAACAAAACAATATGCTGAAATGGTAAAAGATTATTACCTTAAAGGTAATAATTCACCATTAACTTGTTGTTTTATTTTTGATTGGCGTTGAATTTTAAGGTAATTGTTGGCTGGTTTAAAGATAATCGTCGACAGGTTTAACGGTATTATTAGTCAATTTAAAGGGGGTATTATTAATATAAGAGATGAAACTGTAGCGTTCTTCTTTTTAAGAGCACTACAGTTTTGAATTTTGTGGGTGTTATGCGTAGTTTTCAGCAAGCTTAAAGCGAGATAACATGGATTTTAGTAATTCAGCTTGTTGAGATAGTTGCTCTGCAGCAGCGGCACTTTCTTGTGCTGCGCTGTTATTCTGTTGTGTAACCCCATCAACTTCACTCACGCCCTTGTTAATTTCTTCAGCGCCGATGGCTTGCTCATTACTGGCATTGGCGATTTGATCAACTAGCGCGGCAGTTTGACTGACACTTTCAAAAATACTTTTTAAACTTTGTGCCGTTTCGCTAGCAATCAAGCTGCCATTTTTAGTTTTATCGACAGAACTTGCAATCAGTTTTGAGGTTTCTTCGGCTGCTGTTGTACTTCTAGCGGCTAAGTTGCGGACTTCATCTGCTACTACGGCAAAACCACGACCTTGCTCACCTGCTCGAGCAGCTTCAATTGCTGCATTTAGAGCCAGTAAATTGGTTTGAGCGGCAATGTCATCAATGGTGTTAATGAACTCTGCAATACTTTCACTGGCGTGTGAAATCTCAGACATAGCAGCAATCATGGTTTCCATTTTTTCGATGCCTTGCTCTGCTGAACTTTGCGCTAGCATGGCTAACTCTTGTGCTTGGTTCGCGTTCTGAGCATTGACACTGATCTGCGTGCTTAGTTGATTTAATGAAGCTGAAATATTCTCTAGACTTGAGGCTTGAATAGATGCGCCTTCAGATAGCGAAGCACTGGTTTCTGAAACACTGTAGCTGCCTTGTGATATTTCAATACTGGTTAATTGAGTTTGACCGAGTACTTCATTTAAGTTATTGGTCATTGCTTGCAATGCGAGACCAACGGAGTCTTGGTCGGAAGCGAGTATCACTTTATTATCGAGCCCACCTGCTGCGATTGCTTGTGCGAGTGTTGCCTTATCTTGTAAGTTGGCGATCATATTTTTCATTTCGGCATAAATACCACGATCCTTACCTGTGCTGTGTAACTTTATGCTTAAATCACCAGCTGCGACTTTTTTGGCGATCTCGGCAATATAAGTCGGCTCACCACCAAGTAAGTTCATTATATGTCTAGTTAACCATACTGCAATTAAACAACCTATGATCACAGCCAGAAGCGTGCCTAAAACGGCGATATTGATGACAGTTGATTCGGTTTGAGCTAATGACACCATACGCTTGGCCATTAAATTAGATTCGGTTGCTTTAAAGGTGGCTATTTGTTGTCTGAATTTATCAAAATACTGTTTACCTTTAGCTTGTCCAACCAAAGTAGCAACGTCATCCATGGTTTTTTCATTGCCAACCTGGCGTCGTAATACGATTTGTTTTTCGGCTATTATGTTTATCCAGTTATCTATCGTGCGCTTACTTTCTGTGAGTAACGCTACTTGTGCTGGGTTATCGGCGACAGCATCAGCAAGTTCATCACTCAATTGATTAAACTGAGCTTTACCTTGTTTGTAAGGGTCTAAGAATTGCTCTTTCCCTGCGAGTAAGAATCCGCGCATGCCTGTTTCCATATCAACGGCTGCTGCTTCTATCTTAGATGCTTTGGCGAGGACTTCGTGGGTATGATTGACCCAATTAAAATTGTCTTCTAATGATTTAACACTAAACAAAACGACGAGTGTAATACTCACCATTAGTGATAATACTACGCCATACCCGGCATATAATTTGGTCGTGAATTTAAGATTTTTTAGCATAGCGCCTCGCTTTACATCCTGTAAGAGTGCTTTAATCATCAGGTTTTGTAGTAAGTTATTGAATTGATGTTAAGTGTAGTTAGTTAAATGATGCTTTTACAAAAAGTTACCTATAAATGTCATTCTTGATGTGTATTTGTGAACTGCCGTTGATAAATAATATAAGTTAAGGTTGACAGCTTAGTGATTGTTAGTTAATGCTTATTGAGCTGGGCTGGTGGGGATTTTATAGACAGAATTAGAGACGAAAAAAGGAAGCATTGCTGCTTCCTTAAGTGACGAACAAGGCATGTGAGTATGACTATTCGTGAGTACTGCTTTTGGTCTTTTTCTCAGTAATAATTGAAACCGAATGCTTAAGCGAAGTGTGCGTCTAACTCTTCGCTGCCACCGATGTGTTTACCACCGATGAAGATTTGTGGCACTGTGCTAAGACCGGTTACAGCACGTAGGCTTACTGTTGTAGCATCTTTACCTAGAACTACTTCTTCGTAGCTTAGACCTTGGTCGATTAATGTTTGTTTTGCTTTAGCGCAGAACGGGCAACCAGGCTTCGAGAATACTGTGATTGACTCTTGAACCTTATATTCTGGTGCAACATAAGCAAGCATAGTATCAGCGTCAGAAACTTTGAACGGGTCGCCTGGTTCGTCAGCTTCGATGAACATTTTTGCTACCACGCCGTTTTTAACCAGCATGCTGTAACGCCATGAACGCTTGCCAAAACCGATATCAGACTTGTCTACTAACATGCCCATACCTTCAGAGAATGCACCGTTACCATCTGGGATGAAAGTAATATTTTCTGCTTCTTGAGCGTCTTTCCAAGCGTTCATTACAAACGTATCGTTTACTGATACACATAGGATGTCATCAACACCGTGTGCAGAGAATACGCTTGCTAGTTCGTTGTAACGTGGTAAATGGCTTGATGAACAAGTTGGTGTGAATGCGCCTGGCAGGCTGAATACAATCACAGTTTTGTTAGCAAATAACTCTTCAGTTGTACGGTTTACCCATGCATCGCCTTGACGGATTGGAAATGTAACTTGTGGAACCGCTTGGCCTTCTTTCGATACTAATGTAGTCATAATATTTTCCTTAATGTAGCTCTTAATTAAGCTACTTTTTTATTTAAAGTGTTTGATATAAATTGTTCTTTATAAAAAGTATTCGGTTAAGACGTTGTGTCTGCCTCGTCTTGATGTAGCTATTATGCAAAATATCACAGTATTGGTCTAATCGATTGAATCTTTTATTTTGATAGGTAAAAGCTATGCTTAATCTATCGGTAATGATATTTCGATTGGTTTTAACTATAGGTAACATGTTGCGGTGTATATTAAGCCATGAGCGGTTATCAATGAAAAGCATGCGAGCCTTACTCGTCGGTTTTTAATGCCTAATGAGGTCTGAGGTTAATATGAAATATATTTTAATCGGGTGGGGAGATTGATTCTGGGTTTGCTAAGCAATAAAAAAGCAGACCGTTAACTGGTCTGCTTTAAACAATAAAATAATATTAAATACTTAGCTATTCATCGCTTTGCGGATACACAAAATTGCGCCACCCCAAGTAATGCCTAAACCAAGTGCCATCATAATAATTGCACCTAATGTCATGTTACACCTCTTTACTTGATCGATTTACAATGATGCTCACCACTAGCATAGCCGCCAGCAGTCCCCAACCTAATAGCAATAAATCCGATTGCGCATAACCGCCGTAACCATCTTTAATCGTATTAATAACGTTAGTGCCCAAAATCACTACTAAGAATATTGGACTGATAAAGCGTAAACATACCTCAAACCATTTACCGATAGTGAACTCAGATATTTCATTAACATATTTACGAATATCAGCAAGTTTAACCAACCAGCCCATAATGATTAATTCAGCTAGGCAGCTGCTTAACAAGGCAATATTATTAATGAAGTAATCAACTAGATCGAGTAATAGTAAACCACCGTTGGTCGCAAAAGCCATTGACACGACAAAGCCAATACCACAAACCACCGTGGCCGCTTTTTTACGTGACCAATTTAATTTATCAATAAACGCAGATGTCACCGCTTCAATAATTGAAATGTGTGAACTTAAACCTGCGACAACGAGTGCTAAGAAAAATAGCGGACCTAGAATGTACGGTGCCGGTAATAAGTTAATCGCGGCAGGAATCGTTACAAATGCTAAACCAACACCCGCAGTCACGACTTCTGTGATTGGTTTACCTTGTTCTTGCGCCATATTACCCAGAATAGAGAAAATAAGGATACCAGCCACGATCGAGAAACCACAGTTAATCAATACGGTCATGACGGCATTATTATTGACATCGGATTTTTCAGGTAAATAGCTTGAATATGCCAACATAATGGCAAAACCCACACTCAAGGTGAAGAAGATCTGGCCATACGCTGCAGACCATACTTTGGGATCGGATATTTTGCTGAAATCAGGTTGGAACAAATAGTTAAGACCATCTAACGCCCCCGGTAAAAATACCATGCGACAAATTAGCCCAACAACCATAATAAATAATAATGGCATCATGATCTTACTTGCACGCTCAATACCGCTTTTAACACCACCAAAAATAGCCGCAAACGTAATGCCCCAAGCAATCATCATTGGGACCGCTATATGCCACTGAATACTGCCCAATTTGCTCGGCGAATTCTCACCTAGCTGTAAATATTCTTTAAAGAAATAAGCATTGGTATCCTGTCCCCAAGATTGTGAGAACGACATACTAAAGTAAGAGATGGCCCAGCCAATCACTGCTACATAATACACCGCAATAACCGCGGCGATCAGAACCTGAAACCAGCCCAACCATTCATATTTTTTATTTATTTTTGCAAATGTGCGCGGAGCAGAACCCCGGTATTTATGACCCATACCAAATTCCATGATCATAAATGGAATACCCGCGGTTAACATCGCAAATAAATAAGGAATGAAAAAAGCCCCGCCACCATTTTCATACGCCATGTATGGAAAACGCCAAATATTACCTAATCCGATAGCGGAACCTACTGCGGCAAGAATAAAGCCGCTGCGAGATCCCCATTGTTCACGCTTCATAAAAAACACTCCTTTGTAAAACTTCACCCTGATAAATGAACTCTATTTAGTATCATTATCTATTATATTTTCAATCTACGTGCTTAAACGAAAGATATTCAACAAGCAATTCAGTGAGATTACCTATTAAAAATTCGTTAGGCAATGCTAGAAAACTGTACCAAGGCGCTTAGGTGTAGATGATTATGCTGGGTGTTGATTACGTAGGAGCACAGATGATTAACGCCTGAAGATAGAGCGTGCTTAACTATCGAAAAGCATGTAAAAGGCGATGGATTGTATAATTTTACAAAAATCTAATAAATAGAAAATAACAGCAATTATTTTGAGGAAATCACTGTTTTCAAACTAAAAAATAACAATTCAATAAATTTTGATGGCTAATTTAGTTATAATCCCCATTGTTGTTAATGAATGAATGAATGAATGAATAATGCAATGATCACAGTAAATTAAACTGAAAATCATTTAACAACAAACTGACGATTCAATCGATTTGGGAACAAGGTTCTTTTTAGACATAAAAAAGCCCATTTATATTTACTCAATTATTGAGAATAATACAAACAGGCTATGTATAGGGCGTTGTTACTCGGCTATTTCTTTAGTCGCGATAATTAATGACTATTCTACCGTAACAGCCTTGGCAAGATTTCTTGGTTGATCCACGTCTGTGCCTTTAATCAGCGCTACATGGTACGAAAGCAACTGCATTGGTAAGGTATAGAAGATCGGTGCAGTAATTTCACTTACATGCGGCATAGTGATGATTTTCATGCCTTCTGATTCTACAAAACCAGCGTCTGCATCAGCGAATACATACAGTAGGCCGCCACGAGCACGTACTTCTTCAATATTCGATTTCAGCTTTTCTAACAGTTCATTCGTCGGTGCAATAACCACAACCGGCATGTCTGCATCTACTAACGCTAACGGACCGTGTTTCAATTCACCAGCTGCGTATGCTTCTGCGTGAATATAAGAGATCTCTTTTAGTTTAAGCGCTGCTTCCATTGCGATTGGGTAGAACTCACCGCGACCTAAGAATAATGTGTGGTGCTTATCGGCAAAATCTGTTGCCAGCGCTTCGATTTCTTTATCAAATGATAATGACGTTTCGATTTGTGCAGGCAAAGCGTGCAGTGCAGTCACAATCTCAGCTTCTTTTTCGGCGTTAATTACCTTTTTCTCTTTACCTAATGCAGTCACTAGCATTAATAAAGCAGAAAGTTGGGTAGTGAATGCTTTCGTTGAAGCAACGCCAATTTCAGTACCAGCACGGGTCATGAATGCAAAGTCAGACTCACGTACTAACGAAGAACCAGCCACGTTACAAATAGTCATTGCAGCCATGTAGCCTTTTTCTTTAGCAAGACGTAATGCTGCTAAGGTATCTGCTGTTTCACCTGATTGTGACAAGGTGATAAGTAGGCTGTTCGGGCGCGTTACAAATTTACGATAGCGGAATTCAGATGCAATTTCGACATCGCAACTTACGCCAGCTAATGATTCAAACCAATAGCGGGCAGTCATACCAGCATTGTAAGAAGTACCACAAGCGATAATTTGCACGTGTTCAACTTTAGGTAAGATCTCTGCGGCGTTAACACCAATACTTTGGGTGATCACACTGTTAGCTGAAAGACGACCTTCCATGGTATTGGTTAATGCAACAGGCTGCTCAAAGATTTCTTTTTGCATGTAGTGACGGAATTTACCTTTATCGGCAGCGTCATGTTCAGCGTTTGATTCAACTACTTCACGTGTTACCGCGTCACCGTTAATATCAAATACGTTTACATCGCGACGAGTTACTTCCGCGACATCGCCTTCTTCAAGATACATGAAGCGACGTGTTACGCTAAGTAATGCCAGTTGATCTGATGCTAGGAAGTTTTCACCTACACCCAAACCTATCACAATAGGGCTACCTGAACGCGCAACAATTAATTTACCTGGTTCTAAACGGTTAAGTACCACAGTACCGTAAGCGCCATCTAACTGTGCTGCGGTTTTTTGTACTGCATCCAGTAGGCTATCCGTTGAACGTAGTTCCCATTCAACTAAGTGAGCAATGACTTCTGTGTCTGTTTGCGATTGGAAAACGTAACCACGTTGTTGTAATAATTTACGTAGTGATTCATGGTTTTCGATAATACCGTTATGTACAACGGCGATGTCACCAGATACATGTGGGTGGGCATTTTCTTGCGAAGGTACACCATGTGTTGCCCAACGTGTATGGGCAATACCCGTACCGCCAATAGGTTGTTCAATATCAACCGCTGCTGCTAGCTCTTTTACTTTACCTAAGCTACGAATACGTTGCAGGTTGTTATCTTGATCAACAATTGCAACACCAGCAGAATCATACCCGCGGTATTCTAAACGACGTAAACCTTCAACTAAAATTTCAGCGATATCTCTTTGTGCTACAGCACCAACAATCCCACACATGGTCTTCTCCTAGCTTTATAAATTGTATAATATTTTGTAAACAAGTAATAACCACGTGATAGTACTGTCTATCGGTCCGTGAAGACGTGCGTCCTTATACAACTTGTTTTAATGATTTCGAGAGCGAAACTTTTTTATTAAATGATTATTGTATATTCCAATTTTAAACGTAACTTTAATGAAAGGTATTGGTTACGTTTCATTAAATATAGCGGCTGATTGAAGTTTATCTACTTTATTAAGTATCTTTAGGTACTTAAAATCGTATTTTACACAATGAAAGTTTCGAAGTGGTTGCATTTTAGTTTCGTTTGTTTCGTTTGTCTATTTAAACTTACTCTTTATGTGTGGTTTCAGCATAATTAATGAAACTAACGCCGATTAATGTTTCGTATATCCCTAATGCTGGATCTAATCCAAGCCTGACTTTAATATTTTAATGCTTAAATAAGGAATAAGTTTAGAAGCTAAAAAAGCCAGCATAAGCTGGCTTGAATAGTGAAGTTAATCGTGGTGTTAGTAGTGACGCTAATAAACGTTGTTAATGTTAATGTTAA
This sequence comes from Moritella sp. Urea-trap-13, assembly GCF_002836355.1. Taxonomy (NCBI): domain Bacteria; kingdom Pseudomonadati; phylum Pseudomonadota; class Gammaproteobacteria; order Alteromonadales; family Moritellaceae; genus Moritella; species Moritella sp. Urea-trap-13. Next base: position 12,310 of record NZ_PJCA01000001.1, on the reverse strand, counting down.
TGTTAATGTTAATGTTAATGTTAATGTTAATGTTTATGGCCTGTATGGTCGTCAGTTTTTTCATATAACTGCGCATCGACTTCTTCGCCTTTGGCTGGGCGCGGTACAATTTCAAATTCTTCATCAAATACAACTAAAGATGCCATGAGTTTGTTTAATACTTCTTTGTCACCTTTAAGTCCGGCGGCTTTTGATTCGAATAAGGCTTTTAGTGTCGTTTGTTTTAATACCAGTTTCGTCACATCAGTACGGTTAACGTAAAGTGTAGCATCTGCTTCTAAGGCTTTATCTACCTTGATGTTGCTCATGTTGCCGTTAGACATCTCGACAAAAAACGTTTCTTTTGAATCCGGCAACACAACATTCAGTGTGAATGGGGTATTTTGTGCTTTTAATGAATCAACACGTACTGCCATGTAATCAAATAGATTTTCAATTGTCATGTTAGCAAGTACATCAGGTGATGCAGTTTTAGGTGCGCCAGGTTTAGTGCCGATACGCAATTCTTGAGCACCTGTTAAGTAGATATTTCTCCAACCAGCACCCTCAGATTGGTAACCAAGTTGCTCGTAGGTATCGGCTAATAGCTTACGTGCATCTTGGTTTTTTGGTTCAACTTGAACTACCTTATTTAATACGGTGGCGACAAAACGGTATTCGCCTTTATCAAAGTCAGCCTGAGCTTTTTTGACAATAATTTCACTGCCGCCCATGTAGTCAACAAACTTTTCTGCTTGCGGTGTAACAGGCAACGGATTAAGGTTTGCAGGGTTCATATCAAAGTAGCCTAGATACATATTATAAACGGCACGAGCATTATGTGAATAAGTACCGTGGTAACCATTGGTATACCACGCTTTTTGAATCGATTTAGGCATTACATCATAAATCTTGTCACCTAAATCTTGCATTACATAACCATTGTTGGCTAGGCGAAGCGTTTGGTTGTGGGTGAAACCATAGGCATCACGTTGCATTTTTAAGAAGTCTGAGATCTCTTCATTACCCCAAACTGGCGCTGAATGAGCAGAGAACAACACTTCAGTTTCATTGCCCCATGTATGTAGCATTTCATTGATTTTTTTAGACCAAAGTAGACCATCTCGCACTTTTGCACCACGTAGTGTGTATAAATTATGCATGCCTTGGTAAGTTAACTCTGCCGACCATAGTGTTTTCATACTTGGAATATAAGTGACCATTTCAGATGATGCTTCAGTGCCCGATGCATCCATAAAGATCATTTCTAGACCATCAATGGTTAATGTTTCAAATTCACTTTTATGGTTTAGTTCGTAGTCAGGTAGAACATAAGTTATTTCGCCTGTTGATAGGCCTTTTGCGAGCGCTGCATCAACAATACCGTGTTCATGGCGGTCTAATGTTGCGCCATATTGGTATGCCGTACGGCGAGACATTGCATTACCCGCAAGTACATTTTCATCAACAATTTCTTTAGTGATGTTTTTGGCACCATATACTTTTATGTTTGGGTAAGCTTCTTTAATTGCGCGAGAACCACCGAAGTGATCAGCATGTGAGTGCGAGTAAATCATCGCAACAACGGGCAGATTTCCGCCTTCAGGCACGTGCTCTTGGAAGAATTTTAGTGACTGTGCAGCAGACTGTTGTGTTAATAGTACGTCGTATGCAATCCAACCGTTGTCACTGCGAATAAATGAGATTGAAGCTAAGTCAGTACCACGTACCTGATAGATTTTACCCGGTACTACTTCATATAATCCTGTAGCTGCTTGGTTTAATACCGCTTGACGCCATAGAGATGGGTTTACAGAGTCTGGTGCTTGATCTGCTTTTGCAGCATCAGGATCAATGAAGTTGAAACTGTTGTGAATGATATCGCCAGTTTTTTGATCAAACTCTGCAATTAGACCACGGTTGTTATTTTTGAAAGCTTGGACATCTTTGTAGTTAAGTGTTTTAGCAAACTCGTTGTTATACTCAACAGTTGCTTTCGTTGCAGCTTTACCACCTTGGTTACCAATATCGCTCAGGTGTTCGTGAGGATGCTGAGCTGACATTGCTCCGAATGATATCGAAGATATTAAAATTGCTAAGGTTGTTTTTTTCATATTATCATCACTCATATTAAAAATAAGATAAGACGGTATGCATCGCCTCGTTTTGATGAGCGAACTATAAGTGACCTAGGTATAATTAAAAATAGGGTGGGGGATATACTTATTATAACCAGTGTTTATATTAAATAAGTTTGTCCTTGAATGTTTCTCGCAGTTTTTTGTGTACAGGGTCTTTAATGAAACGCTTGTGATAAATCATGTGGTATTCAATATCACTAATCGCGAAAGGCAATGGTAGGACTTGTAAATTTAAAGATTTGGCAATGTGAGAGAGTCCTGCTGGCATTGCTGCAATGTAAGGGGTTCCCTGTACCGCCAGCATTAAATTTGCCGGGCTAGATACTTGCACCCTCACATCTCGCTCTCGTAGTATTGTCGTTTTACTAAAAAATTCTACCGCATGCATATTATGACGTAATAACCTCATCACCACATGACCTGCTTGTCGATACTGGTCTAAGCTTATCTGGCCTTGAATTTCTGGATGATTTTGACAACAAATCAATACTAAAGGTTCTGTATGGATTAACTCAAAACAAAAGTTACTGTCTTTTTGAGTGATGTTATCAATGGCTAAATCAATCGTGCGCATCCGCAAGTCGTTAAATGTTTTTTCTTCAGTATCGCCAGATTGAATGAGCTGGATATTAGGCAGGCCGATTAATTGTAAAAGAATACTCTCTGGTGCAGTGACGATAAATTGCTTTTTTGTGTCGATGGCATTATCGACTACATCAATAACGCCCACAACTTGTTGGTAAAACTGTTGAGCACTGGTTGTTGTCGTTAAATTACGGCCGCTGCGAATGAATAATTGATAACCTAAATATTCTTCCAAGCGCTTTATTGAGGCACTAATCGCTGGCTGTGAAACATCTAAAAAATCAGCCGCTTTGGTAAAAGAGTTAAACTCATAAACCTTAATAAAAGGCTTAATGAGGTTCATATCAAAGTTATGCATAACGGTTACCCTAGATGTTAATGGACCAAGAAAAACAGCAACATACTTAATACTGCAGTGAGTAAGGTGTTGCGGGTAAGCAAGATCAACAATACCGCAAATACAGCACCGATTAAATAACTGTTATCAAGGTTTAGGTGCAAAGTATTGTCTTGTAAAAATACAATCGGCGCTAAAATAGCGGTGAGTACGGCAGGTGCAGAGTAGCTTAAAAACTTTACTATGCCAGCACTTAGACGTAGGGGTAATTTAGGTTCAATGAAGATATAACGACTGAAAAAGATGATGACCGTCATTAATAGGATAGTTAGCCAGATCATAGGTCGTCTCCCGGTCTTGTTAATAGGGTTTTATTCGGATGCGCTTCATTGGTGAATTTAGCGGTTAGCACTCCTGCACTCATGCCTGATAATGCTGCGATAAGTAATCCGCCGGGAATATGGAATAGTTCGCAGACGACAGCCATAACTAGTGATACCAGTACGCTGACGAGGATCGAGGGTGTTTTGATGGCTGGCACGACTAACGCTATAAAGGTCGCTGCAATGGCAAAGTCTAACCCTAGTTCATCTAAATTAGGGATCTGCTGACCAGCGACAATACCGACCGCAGAAGCAATGTTCCAAATGAGATAGAAACTAAAGCCACCGCCAAAAGCAAACCAGCGATCGAACTTATGCTGTTTAGTTTCGCTGCATACGGCAAATAATTCATCGGTGAGCAAGAAGCCTAATGTCAGTCGCCAGCGTAAGGGCAGGGGACTCATTTGCTGACGCATGGCCATGCCGTATAAGAAATGCCGTGAAGTGATGAGTAATGTCGTTAATAGGATACTGGTTAGCCCCACCCCTGATTTGATCATACCGACAGCAACCAATTGCGCCGCCCCCGCAAACACAATCGCCGACATTGCTTGGCTTTGGAGCATGTCTAACCCAGCTTCAATGGCGTAAGAGCCGGCCAAGATACCCCAAGGGATCACCGCAATACTGAGTGGCATTGCTGCTGCGGCGCCTTTTAATGCTGATTTTAGTTTTGATTGTGGTACTTGTTCTGGGTCGGCTTGTTGATCCTGCATCGCTTAGTCCTTGTGATGGCGGTGGTGCACTATGTTGTAGCATGTTGTGGGGAATAAAATAATGGAGGTAATAAAAAACCCAGCGCACTGGGTTTTTAAATAGTTACACCAATAAAGGCATATTACTTATGATTTATGATTAATCAATCAATTAGTGCTGTGCTTTGTGCTCGCCAGTACCAAAATGCCAATCATAGTGGAAGCTTTGACTTGTATCTTGATCTTTACGACGGTAAGTGTGGCCACCGAAGTAATCACGCATTGCTTGGATCAAGCTTGCAGATGAATCTGCTTCACGGTAACAATCGTAGTAGCTCATTGCTGCGCTAATTGAAGGCATTGGCATACCTTGCATGATTGCTTTCGCTAACACTTCACGCCATGCCATTTGGCTTTCAGCTAGTGTATTAGTGAAACGTTCAGCTAACATTAAGTTTAATAGCTCAGGTTCAGCTTGGTAAGCTTTCGAAATATCATCTAAGAAGTGCGCTCGGATCACGCAACCAGCACGCCAAATTTTTGCAATTGCAACGTAATCAAGTGTCCAGTTATGTTCTTTTTCAGCCGCAGTCATTAATTCAAAACCTTGCGCGTAGCTACAGATTTTTGAACAATATAATGCGTCAGATAATTTTTCTAACCATACGTTACGGTCTTCGATAGTAACTGCTGGACCTGCGAGTTTCATCGCGCCAACCTGACGGATAGACTTTTGGGTACTTAGGCAACGTGCAAATACAGATTCTGCAATTGCGTTTGCTGGTACGCCAAGCTCGAGTGCTTCACGTGCAGTCCAGTTACCCGTACCTTTTTGGCCTGCTTGATCCATGATCACGTCAACCATAGGTTTGCCTGTTGCTTCGTCAACAACTTTCAGGATGTTACCTGTGATCTCGATAAGGTAGCTTTGCAGCTTGCCTTTATTCCATTCACTGAATACTTCGCCAACTTCAACAGCTGACATACCTAAGATTTGACGCATGAATTGCACAACTTCAGCAATCATTTGCATATCAGCGTATTCGATACCGTTATGTACCATTTTAACAAAATGGCCAGAACCGATTGGACCGATATATTCGGCACAAGGTTCACCTTCAGGTAACGGCTGGTCTACTTGTGTACGCGCAATTTCAACACCTGTTACAGGGTCTACTTTCGCTGACATTGCTTGCCACATAGGTTTTAACAATTCCCATGCTGCTTTGTCGCCACTTGGCATAAGTGAAGGACCAAAACGAGCGCCCACTTCTCCACCTGAAATTGCACAAGTGAAGAAGTTAAACTTGCCGGCATAAGAATCTGCACGTGTAATTGAATCACGCCATTGGCTATTACCTGTATCTACCACAATGTCGCTTGCTTCTAAGCCAGCTGCAATTAGGTCATTACAAATAATATCAACAACAGGACCTGCTGGAACAGAAAGCACGATACGACGTGGCGTGTCTAGTTGGTTAATTAGTTCTGCAAGATCGGCAACAGCGATTAATTTTGCTGCTGTGAGAGGTTGATGACGCTTAACGATGTCAGTACGACGGCTTTCGTTAATGTCAAAAGCGGCAACGGAAAATCCGCGCTCTGCTAAATTTAATGCCATGTTGGCACCCATTACGCCTAAACCTATTACTGCAATATCAATATTATTGTTCATCTGTTCCTCTGTGCCTTGGCAAGTCATGAAGGTGAGAATTGGCTAATGCCTGATTGTTTAAGGCATGATATAGAAAGTAGCAAAAGATACAATGTTAACGCTATCGTTATTTGTCTTTTTCATCTAAATCACACTTTTTGGATAAACTAATTTTAAATCATTAAAATTGATATGGTTAATCCGCATTGTCTTATGAGACCTACCTCACACTATCATAGTTTGTATAAATTTAAGATTGGTTCTTTCCTGCCCAATTATATAAATATAGCTAAAATTACTAATATGTTTATATAACTGTATCTGTGAACATTTCTTTAAACATATCAGTAGCATTAATGGTTAAATGTATTAACAAATATGTTGAAAACTATACGATTTTGCTAATTTAAAGTTAATTGAAAAGTTTATTTACCCCTAATTGAAGATAGGTATAATGTGGTAAGTATTTTATAACTAAGGATATTAGGCGTATGAGTTCCAATAGTCGTAAGTCCGGTCGAGTGACCTTACAAGATGTTGCAAATAAAGTAGGCGTGACTAAAATTACCGTCTCTAGGGCGATCCGCACACCTGAGAAAGTATCGGAATCATTACGCTTAACTATCCATAAAGCCATAGATCAAATGGGCTACATACCTAACCGTGCCGCTAGCATGTTAAGTGCTAAGCAAAGTAAAACGGTGGTATTAATTGTGCCGTCATTATCTAATGGCGTATTTGCTGATGTTGTACGCGGTATTAATGATGTGATGTTAGCGCAAGGCTTTCAGATCTTATTAGGTCACTCGGGTTATTCATTGTTAGAAGAAGAACGTTTGATTGAAACCTATTTACAGTTTGGTATCGACGGTATCATCATTTCGGGAACCCATCATACCGAACGCAGTAATCGCCTGTTACGTAAATCAAACTTACCTGTTGTCGAGATCATGGAATGTAATGGTAACGCCATTGATATGTCGGTTGGTTTAGATCATGAAGAAGCTGGCTATAAAATGACAGAGTATTTAATTGGTAAAGGCTATAAAAATATTGGTTTTGCCGGCGCGCGTATGGACTTACGTGCACAGCTGCGTTTGGATGGTTGGCGTAAAGCGATTTGGGAAACCGATTTGAGCGATGAGCGTGTTGTCACCAGCAACTATGCGTCTACTTACCAGATGGGGGCTGATATGCTGACCGAGATCTTAGGCGAGTGGCCAGATACTGATTGTATTTTCTTTTGTAATGATGATTTAGCGGCTGGCGCGCTATTTGAGTGCCAACGTCGTAACCTGAAAGTACCGAAAGATATCGCCTTAGTTGGCTTTAACGATCTTGATATTTGTGCGGCGACCAACCCCAAATTAACCTCTGTGGCGATTCCTCGCTTTGATATTGGTGAGCAAGCGGCAACAATGTTACTTAAAAGAATCAACGATGAACCGATTGAAAATAAGCATCTGGATCTCGGTTTTATTATTTCAGAGCGTGCTTCTACCTAATATGTACTGATAATACTTGTGTTTTGTCGTGTTAACGGTAACATTACCGTGTTGATTTCGAGTAATGTTAAGAAGTACATAATATGATAGGTAGAAGCATTATTGTCATGGGCGTTTCTGGCAGCGGAAAGTCCACGATAGGATTAAAAATTTCACAGCAACTTGGCGTTAAGTTTATTGACGGCGATGACCTGCATCCGAAAGCGAATATTTTAAAAATGGCCGCGAGCCAGCCATTAAATGATGCAGACCGTCAACCTTGGTTAGAACGTATCCGTGATGCGTGTTTTAGTATTGAGCAGAAGAACGAAACAGGCGTTATCGTTTGTTCTGCATTACGCAAAGATTACCGTGATCAAATTCGTGACGGTAATAAAGCCGTGACATTTATCTACTTAGATGGCAGCTTTGATTTAATTTTAACGCGTATGAAAGCACGAGCAGGCCACTTCTTTAGCGGTGATGAGATGTTAAAAAGTCAGTTCAATACGTTAGAGCAGCCTTTAGCAGATGAAAGCGACGTACTTTCTGTGCCTATTGATGGTACAATTGATAACATTGTAACGCTCAGCGTAGCCGCTTTATCAGCAAAATAGTGTGGCGATGTTGTATTGATTACTGCTGATTTTATAAAATATCAGTACATTCATAAAAGATAATAATGGTCATATTTTAATCAAAATATGGCCGTTTTTTTTATCCCCAAACTTAACTTTCAAATGAAACTAAAAAGTTGTGCATATGTAACAATAGTGACTTTAAAGTTGAAGTTATCCGATGGTTTTATGTGAAAATGTGATGTTACCCCTAGAGTTTAACGGTTTGTGAGAGTAAGATTGCTCCAACAGTTACCGGTAACATAATAATTAACATAAAAGTTAACATAACATCATTATCGGGTTTACCAGAAACAAGGATACCGCTACTAATGAAAACGATTTCAAAAACGATAATTGCAGCGTCTGTTGCAACATTAATGAGTGCATCGGCATTCGCTGCTGAGTTTAACTTTAAATTCCAATCATCAGATCCATCAGGTGAGAAGAACTTCCAAGTGCAACAAGCATGGGCGGAGCAACTAGAAAAAGATTCTGATGGTCGTATCGATGTGACTATGCTGCCTGTCGGTGCTGTTGTTAAGCACACAGAAACGCTAGATGCGATTAAGTTTGGTGTTTTACAAGGTCATATTACGGCAACGGGTTTCTTTGCTGGTAAAGATCCTGCATTTGGTTTGATGGGTAATACCGTAGGCGCTTGGTCTGAACCTGAGCAGTTACTTGATTACATGTATAATGGCGGCGGTAACGAGCTAATGCGTGAAATTTACCAGCCATATGGTATCTACTATATCGGGGCATCAGCAACGGGTCTTGAAGCGTTTGTTTCTAAAGTGCCGCTTAATGGTGTAGCCGATCTTAAAGGGCTTAAACTACGTGCGCCTGAAGGTCTAGTGCAACAAGTATTTGCAGCTGCAGGTGCGTCACCAGTTAACTTACCGGGTTCAGAAGTATTTACAGGTTTGAGTAAAGGCGTTATTGATGCTGCCGATTACACGGTATTTTCAACGAACCATAAAGCCGGTCTAAATGACGTTGCACCGCATCCTGTCTATCCTGGTTTCCACTCTTTACCTGCAATTGAAGTATCAATTAGTGCAAAATCGTGGAACAAACTACCAGCTGATTTACAAAAAATAATGCAAGATTCAGTTAAAACGTTTGCTTACACTATGGTTGATACCTTAAAGAAAGCAGATGCTGAAGCGGTTGCAGAAGCAATGGCAGATCCAAAAATTACAATACATGACTGGCCAGCAGAAGAACGTAAAAAATTCCGTACTATTGCACGTAGCCAATGGGAAGTTTATGCAAAACGTTCTCCAAACGCACAAAAAGTATATGATTCTGTAACAGCACATTTGAAAGCGAAAAACTTACTGTAATTTAAGTAAGTGCTATACCTGAAGGCTGCGCTGCAGCCTTTTTTCCCACTTAAAAGATGACTAAATCGATGAGTAATCCAGAAGAGCTGCAACCAAGAAACCGCCTTGATGCGGGCATTATATGGGCAGGTAATGCTATTAGTGTGCTGTTTTTATTTACGGTATTAATATCGTTTTATGAAGTGTTGATGCGTTATGTATTTAATGCGCCGACGATTTGGGTACATGAAACAGCATCCTTTATTGGCGGCTCATTATTTGTAATTGGTGGCGCTTATGGATTAGCGACAGACAAACACGTTCGTGTTGTTCTTATTTATGATCATGTATCAGAACGTACAAAACAGTACTTGAATGTATTCCATCATATTATGGGGTTATTGTTCACTGTTTTACTTTCTATTGCGGCATGGACAATGACTGAAGGTGCTTGGTATGCACCTTGGGGTGAAATGCGTTTAGAAACATCGGGCTCTGCTTGGGATCCTGCATATCCAGCGCTACTTAAAGCGTTAATTTTTGGTACTCTGTGCTTAATGTCAGTGCAATTTGTGTTGCACCTGATTCAAGAAATCCACGACTTAGTTAAGAAGAATAAATAATATGTTTGATCTTTCATCTATCGGTATTGGTTACGGCAGTTTGTTAATGCTGGTGCTCATGATTGGCCTGTTATTAACAGGTATGCAGTTGGCATTTGTAACTGGCTTAGTGGCTGTTATTTTCACATTTGGTTGGTTTGGTCCAGAGGTTTTACCACTGATCACCAGCCGAATTTATAGTTTTGTTAGTGGCTACGTATTCTTAGCCGTGCCTATGTTTGTATTGATGGCCGCCTTGCTTGACCGTTCTGGTATTGCGCGTGACTTATTCGATGCAATGAAAAAGGTCGCGCGTAACGTCCGTGGTGGCGTTGCCGTTCAAACGTTATTAGTCGCGGTATTACTTGCATCTATGTCAGGTGTGATTGGTGGCGAAACGGTATTACTTGGTATTCTGGCATTACCACAAATGCTGCGCTTGGGTTACGACCGTAAACTGGCGATTGGTACGACTTGTGCTGGTGGCGCGTTGGGTACTATGTTACCGCCAAGTATCGTATTGATTATTTATGGTCTCACGGCAAGTGTTTCCATTGGCGACTTGTTTAAAGCATCATTCTTACCGGCTGCGATATTAGCGTTATTATATATTTTGTATGTATTGATTCGTTGTTATTTAAACCCGTCATTAGCGCCACTACCGACGGCTGAAGAATTAGCTGAAGATGCAGCGAAAGATATTAACTTTAAGAAAGCCTTATTATTTCCAATGCTATCTGTTGGTGTGGTATTGGGTAGTATCTACAGTGGTATTGCGTCAATTACTGAAGCATCAGCATTAGGTGTTGTTGGTATTGCCATTAGTGCTGCGATTCGTGGTGAGCTTAACTGGAACATGTTAAAAGAAAGCTCGATTGCGACATTACGTACTTGTGGCATGATTATCTGGATTGGTATTGGTGCGAGCGCATTGGTTGGTGTTTACAACTTGATGGGCGGCATTGATTTCGTCAGCGAAGGTATTCTTGCGATGAGTGGTGGTAGCCCAATGGGGACTATCTTAATCATGATGGCGGTACTGTTTGTATTGGGTATGTTCCTGGATTGGGTAGGTGTGGCACTGTTAACTATGCCTATCTTTGTGCCGATTGTTGTTGGTTTAGGTTTTGATCCGATTTGGTTTGGTGTGGTGTTCTGCATGAATATGCAGGTTTCCTTCTTATCTCCGCCATTTGGACCCGCCGCTTTTTACCTTAAATCGGTAGCACCAAAAGATATTAGCTTAGGTGAAATCTTTAGCGCACTTGTACCGTTTATCTGCTTACAAGTTGTAGCATTAGCGTTACTTATTATCTTCCCTGAATTGGCGCTATGGTGGAAATAGCGTATTTGAAATACGTGATATAACCGACAATTCTATAAATTCAATAGTTTAAAAGCCCATCGTTAGCAATAACGATGGGCTTTTTTTGTTTAAATTTTATGAGCGTCAGTATGTATAGCAAGTTAATGCTTACGTTATGAAATAAAAATAATTATTAATTACAATCGCTTACTTGAAATTAGGAGTTGTTACCATAGTGTTAAACTTGTTGGTAGGCGAATAGGCATTTCTGTGAAGCTAAACTTATTAACATACAATGGTTTATTGAATGTTAAATATGTATAATAAAAAGCCATTTGAACTAATTCTTTATTGAAGATGTGTATTTAACGTTAATCGCTCTGCTTTTAATGTGAGTATTATGTACTAAATTAGATGCTTGAATTAGGTTAATTGTTATATCGGTAAAAATAGTGGTTATTGTATATATGATCATAGTGTAAATCGATAATTATGCAGGTATTTACCTGTTCCCTGGAACAAGATAGTTAAAAGGACTTACTCATGATTACATTTGTCATTCCCCAGCAAGCGCAAGTTGTATCTGTTAACGGTAAAGCGGAACATATACTTGAGCAGGATAGTCAATCCTTGGAAAGTGGTTATGAAATAGCTGCGGGCGGCAAAATTGAGGTCACGTCTGGTGCTCAAGTTATATTGAAGTATGCAGATGGGTCACAAGTGATCATTGATGAGCATTTTAAAGCAACTGATAATGCTGACTCGTCTGATGTAGCGATGGATGTGTTAGATGAAATTACTGAAGCGAGTGATCAACCAACACCAGGCCAACCGCAAGTTGGTGATGATGTTTTAGCTGACATTCGTGCCATTCAAGAATTAATCCTTTCTGATGAAGAGTTTATCGATCCTGTTAGTACCGCTGCCGGTAGTGCGAGTGATGGTGGCCGTTCGTCTGCAGTTTCTGTAGAACGTACTGGTGATGAAACTCTGGCAGAGGCTGACTTTGAGACTGAAACTTTTAGCCAAACAACAGAAACTAAAATTTTAGTAGATACCAATATTACTGGTGATACGGGCGGCAAAGGTAATTCTGGTAATACAGGCAATTCTGGCAATGCAGGTAATAAAGGTGATACGACGGTAACCTTAAGCGCAGATAACAGTGAATTGAGTGAAGCCAACGGCGGCACGATCAC